>JAGHUY010000272.1 GCA_018064545.1 Candidatus Apopatosoma intestinale
CACATAAGCTTCATGGAGGCGATCAAGGAGAAACTCGTCACGGTGCATGTATCGGATTATGATTTTCAAAAAGAACGCCATTGGCTCCCCCGCGAGGGAAAGACCGACTGGGAGAGCGAAATGCACAAATTTGATGAGATCGGTTATGCCGGCACGTTTACTTATGAGCTCGGCTTCGTTTCGCGCACGATCATGCGCGAACATCCGCTGACGCCGGCCGAAATCAAGCAAAACTTTGATGAACTGAACGCCCGCGGAGCACTGACCATGCGCGGAACGCACTATAAAAAACTCGGCAAATGGGAGCCGATCGAATAAGACAGACTATGAACAAAAAGGACATCGCACGGGGCGGTGTCCTTTTTGGTTTTAATGTACTTTTTTGAGTTTTCCGCCGGCGAGTCTGGATTCCTCGGCGGCGATCGCCATCAGATGGCTTTCGATCGACGCTTCCAGCGTGGAACGTTCTGTGGCGGTCCCGCAGAGCATATCGTAGAGTTCGGCGACAAGGGCATTGTCACCGCCGCCGTGCCCGGAGTTCGGGTCTCCCGTGCCGAGATCGGCCATCGGCCATTTTTCGCTTTCCTCGCCGTAGATTTTCAGTTCCACGTACTCGTTTTCCTCGTCCAGAATGATCTCGCCGAGCGAGCCGTGGAATTTGATGATACGCCCGCCGTTTCCGGTGCATCCCATCATCGTAAGCGAGGCCTTGACACCGTTTTCAAACGTCATAACGGTCAGTTCATGATCGACGACGTTGTTGTCGCAATGATAGACGCAACGACCGTAGGGCGTTTCGCGCAGGGCTTTGCGCAAGGCTTCCTCGGTCAGCGGGCGTTCAAAGGCGATGATGTGCGAGAATGAATAGTCCGGTCTGCGTTTCCAACGGTCGATATAGATGCGCTTGGCACTGTACGGACACGTATCCACATGCGGACAGTCGAGACAGCGGTCGGTCGCTCCCTCCGGCGCATTCTCCGGCTTGAACCAAGCAAGATCGCCGACGGAGGAGAGGGAACGGCATTTCGATCCGGCGTAGTATTGGAGCAGATCGAGGTCGTGGCAACATTTCGCGAGGATCATCGGCGAGGTTTCGTCGCTTCTGCGCCAGTTGCCGCGCACGAAACTGTGCGCCATGTGGCCGTACCAGACCTGTTCCAGTGCGTCGATGGCGATCAGTTTGCCGATCCTGCCGCTATGGAGCAGTTCTTCCGCTTTGCGGAACGCAGGCGCGTAGCGGAGTACGTGGCCGACAAACACCTTGCCACCGTATTTTTTCTGCGCCGCAAGCAGTCCTTTGCACTCTTTCCGGCTGGACGTCAGCGGCTTTTCCACCAGAACGTCATAGCCGAGGGAAAGCCCTTTGACCGTCATGCGGTAGTGGTCCTGATCCTGCGTGCCGATCACGAGCAGATCGGCACGTTTTGTTTCAAAAAAGACTTTTTCGTCAAGAAAACGGTTTTCTTTCGGGACTTCCAACTGCTCTCCCTGGCGGAGCAAAACCCGCTCCTGGATGTCACAGAGGGCGACGATCTTATACTTTTCACCGAATGAATCGTGCATCAGATGGCCGTATGCGCCGCATCCGCGGCCTCCGCACCCGATGATGGCTACTGTCAGTTGTTTTTCCATAGTGATTTTTCTCCTTATTTAATGTCACAAAGTGTGTTCATGATATGGGCGGAAAGTCCGATATATTCCGCAATCAGCGAGTCCGGCAGACAACCGTAGCCGCCCTCGTAGGTGAGTGCCCCATCATAGCCGGTCGCCCTCAGTGCCGGGATCAGCCTTTCCCAGTCGAGGTTGCCGAGATAGGGAAGCAGATGCAAGTCTTTTCCGTAATAGTTGTCGTGGACGTGGGTGCAGGTGATACGGGAGCCCATTTTCAGCAGATTTTCCGCGTGCTTGTCCCCGTAGGATAGTTGGGCGTGGCCAAAGTCCCAACAGCAGGTCACGCGGTCGTCGTGAAACCTCTCGATCGAGGCGGTCAGTTCCTCAAAGGTACCGCCGAAATGCGAACGTTCGTCGCTTTTCACACGGATGTGATCTTCGATGATCGTCTCCAACGCCGCGTTGATGCCGTAAGAGACGGTTTTTTCGATATACGGCGCCATGATCTCGTAAATGGTTTTCATGGCCTCATCCGGATCGAACGGTGTGCCGGGAGCGGGATGATACTCGTCAAAGTGGAAGACCAGATTCTTTACGCCCATCTCGTGGGCGGCCTCGACGCTCTCGCCGAGTTGTTTTTGGAAATGGTCGAGAGGGGCTCTGGCGTAGAAGTTGTACGGGGTGTGGGATTGCATGATCGTTATCCCGTATTTTTCGGCGGCACGGATGGCGCGGCCGATGTCTTCTTTCCAGTCGGGACGCCCGTAATTCGGCGACCAGTCAATGTGGGTAAAGCCCGCATCGGCGCAGAGTTTAATACACTCGTCCGGCGTGCGGAACTCCCCGTTTCTTTTTTTGGCAAAAGCGGCGGCAAATGTTGCGGAAACCATAGTATCCTCCTTTATGAAAACTCGATCCGGTCGATCCCGAAAACGGAGGGATGCGACGGCTTCGTGGAACGCCAACGGATCACGTTCTGATGATAGTTGAAATAATCGGTGTCGCCGAAGAGCGATCCGAGCGAGGAAAACTGGGTGACCGTGATCTCATGCATGCCGGACAGTCCCTCCGGCAGGGCAAAACGATAGGGGGTGACGGCATGACGGCCAATCTCTTTTCCGTCGATGCTCACGGCAGTGCAGAGCGGTTCGCCGAAAATCCGGATCGCGGTCGCGTTTTCGGGAATGACTGCGGAGCAGGTAAAGGAGATCACACCGTGGTCTTCGATCCGTTCACCGAACACGGCGGACGGTTTTCTCGCGGACAAGGCGGCAAAGCAGATGTCGCCGGATTGATAGGAGACGGCAAAATCACCGGACAAGAGGACGGACGGCAGATATTTATAGTCGTTTCCGCAGACGACGTGGTGCAGGCCGGGGGAGAGAGGCATCCGACCACTGCTTCGGTAGAGTTCGTCAAAACCGACGCCGATCTCCCGGCAGACGCCGGTCACGATCGGAACGCCGTCGAGAAACGCCGTCTGTTCCTCGCGCACCGAAAAAATGACTTCTGTCGGTTCGCGGACGAGCAACTCTGCGTCGGTTTCGTCGTTCAAGAACATCATCCGCGCTTTATTGTCGTTGTGATAGCGGACGGCAAACGGCGTTTCGGCCGGCACGGCCGCGAGTGTTTTTTCTTCGGCTATACGCTCGATGGTAACGCCGTAGGCTTCCAGTTTTATCGGCTTTCCGTCGATGAGAAGACTTGCCCCGTTCCCGGAAAGGTCAATTACAGTCAGCCCTCCGTCGCGGCGGCATCGGACGAATACCCCGTCCGGGAGTTCTCCCGTTTCGGTCACGACACGGGGCGGCTTTGAGAGGGTTTGTACGATCGCGTCAAGCGTCATTTCTTCGCCGTTCAGCGTATAGACGCCGCTTTCGATCATAGCGACAACGGGCGTATCATCCGGCGGGTCTTCGTCTTCCAGCACATAGCGCCACCCGATTTGGTGATACGAAAGGGTATTGATCAGATCGGTAAAGGGGGTGTCCCCCGTTTTTTCTTCTTGCTTCCATTCCGTCATCCGTGCCGTATAGAGTGTGACGGGATAGCGGACGTATACGTCGGGTTCAAACCCGACGCGGGCGAGTTCCGCCGCCTTTGCCGCTTTCCGGCAGACCTCTTCCATGCCCTCAAAGTCCGGACGAGCGGGGCCGAAGTGGTTAAAAAAGTTATTGATGATGCGATTGCCCTTGACGTTCATGTGGGAGATCGCGAAAAAGTAGTGGTCGATGCCGAACGAGGCGCACAGAGTGACCATGGCGATCTGCTTTGCGTATGGCATATCGCAGGGGCCGAGGGCGAAAATCTCGGCCATGGCACCGTATTCGCCCCGGGCGTAGTCCGCCGCGCCGAGCAGAGAGAGAAGCGCCCGATCCTCGAATTTTGTGCTGATTTCGTCGATGCCGGGCATCATGAAAGTCGGCAATACGTGTAAAATGTCGCCGGAAGCAAGCGCGGAACAGAGCGGGCTCTGATCGTCGAACAGATGGCCGGTCAGCACGACCCGGTGCGCACGGCACCAGTCGGAAACCTGCTTCCCGTAACTCTCGGCAAAGCGGTCGGCGATGAGCGCATAGGCGTTCTTTTGAAAATCGGCGGCTTCGTTTTGGAGGTCTTCGTCAAAATCCCTGCCGTAGCAAGCGCGGTAGTCATCTTCTACGCCTGTATAATACGGAATTTCGTCCTCCCGGCAGAAATAGGAAGCACAGGGTTCATCGGTATAGAAACCGCGGATGACCGTACCGAAATACGGCTGGAAGCGCTCCCAGTACCGCTCGTGCGATTCGCGGAGGAAGCAGGCGACGGCGTCATGATTCAGCACGTCGGCAAACCGTCCTCTCGACTCGGTCTCATCGGTGAGAAAACGCCGTTTTCCCTTGTCCTCGCCGCAGACGGCGATAGCTTTCAGACAGTAATCGTTTATGGCGGTCACTGCGCCGTTCGCGTTGCCGGACGGAAAGTGGAAATCGTCGTTGAGCCATACGCCCATGTCAAGGGCAGACAGACCGTCCAACACATTCTGTATGGTGGTAAACCACGCCTCGCTCATGTATTCGATTTCGCATCCCTTGCGCGGATAGAGCATGATCTCATCAATGCCCACGCCGTGCATGGCGCGAAGATAATCAAAAATCTCCTCCCGCGTCGGCGCGCCGGAGAGCACGGACATGGGAATCACAGGATTCGGCATAAAAACCTCCGGTTTTGTTTTTCACTGCCATTCTATCACACCGGCCGCAAAAAAGCAATTCTTTTGAAAAAATAAAGCCGTTTTCTTGACAAAAAACGGGACGGATGGTATCCTTTTTTTGAGTAAAAAAACAGGAGGGTATGATCATGAAGACCATCGGACGGGAAGTGCTGTTTTTGAATACCTCGGAGGGGAATCCGCGAAACGGGGAATCGACGTTTCTCCGGGAAAAGGACGGATCGGTTCTGTTTGTCTATACGGAGTTCTGCGGGGAGAGCCGACACGATCACGCGCGGGCGAGGCTTTCTGCCTGCCGTTCCTCGGATGGCGGGGAGACGTGGAGCGAGCCGTTCGTTCTTCTCGAAACCGACGGGGGCGCGCAGAATATCATGTCGCCGAGTCTCCTCCGACTCGCCGACGGGCGCATGGGGCTTGTCTATCTCTGCAAGACGAAGGGCGGGGAGAATAAACTCTCCTGCATTCCGTATTTCCGCGTTTCCGATGATGAGGGAAAAACGTGGTCGGAACGGGTGAAAATTATCCCGGATGAGGCGTATTACGTCGTCGTAAACGACTGTGCGGCCGTACTGAAAAACGGGCGTATCCTCGTCCCCGTCTCGCGTGCCGGAAACGGAGATTACACCTACCTCGCCGGGAAAGTCTTGTTTTACGCCTCGGACGATAACGGAAAAACGTGGCAAAAACTCTCCGGTGAAGTCGCTTCCCCGCATACGGATAACATCGGACTTCAAGAACCCGGCGTTTTTGAGCGGGAAGACGGCACGCTGTGGTCGTGGTTCCGCACGGGCTACGGGTTTCAGTATCAGTCGTTTTCCTCCGACGGCGGGCAGAACTGGTCGGCTCCCGTTCCCAACTGGTTTTTCACCTCGCCGGATTCACCGATGCGCGTCAAGAACGTCGGTGCGTACACCGTTGCCGTTTATAACCCGGTTCCGTATTGCGGCGTCGGGGACAGGGAATCGTGGGGCAGCCCCAAACGCACACCTCTCGTCTGCGCCGTCAGCCGGGATGACGGGCTGTCATTTCAACCGGCCGACAGAACAACGACGGGGAGAGATACGGACGCTTTCTGTGCCGATCTGTTCTATCTGGAAGAGAGCAGGACGGACAGTTACTGCTATCCGTCTATCCTGGGACTGGATGACGGTTTTCTGGTCTCCTATTACCACTCCGGCGGCTCCTCCATGTGTCTGAACTGTACCAAAATCGTCAAAGTGCGGTTTGACGAAATCGGATAGAAAAAATTTTTGAAAAATGGCGAAAAAAGTCTTGCATTCTTTTGTTTTCTATGATTTAATAGAATCAGATTATATGTTTGTATAAAACTGGAAATAGATGGAATGATCTGAGGTTTTTCTATGGGAAGCGTCTGGAAACGAAAATTTGAAGTCTTCAAAAAGAGATTAACAAACGAGAATAACCGTACCAAAATGCAGTTCTTTTTTGTCTATATTATCTTTTCCGTCGTGTCGTTCATCATGACGGTCGTCAACTTCATGACCGGTTTTATGAGCTTGGGGTACTGCACGTTTGCGTTCGGGATTCTGAATATCATCAATATTCTTTGCTCCGTCAAGGCTCCGATTTGGGAAAGAATCTCCCATTTTCTGTTTGGCGTGGAGATCGTCTCCCTGTTTTCCATTCTTCTGATCACCGGCAGTCCCGAGGGATTCAGCGCCATCTGGATTGCACTCCTGCCGGCCGCGGGCATGCTTCTGTACCGTATGAAGCACGGGACGGTGCTTTCGCTTGCCATGTTCATCATTCTGGTATTTTTCTGCTGGACGCCGTCCGGACGTTCGCTTCTGATGTTTTCCTATACAGAGTCGTTCTTGCTCCGTTTTCCGATCCTTTACATCGTGTTCTACGCCGTCGGGCTCTTCTTTGAGACCATTCGCAGTCTGACGCAGAAAGAACTCAATCTGTCTAAGGAAAAATACCGTCGTCTCTCCTACACCGACCAGTTGACGGGACTGGGGAACGAATCGCTCTATCTGTCCCGTATCGACGAGATTGTGAAGATGATCGAGGCCGGACGGGCTCGCTTTGGCGTGGTCTTTATGGATGTCAACGGGGTGAAAGCGACCAACGACCGGTTCGGTCACCGCTTTGGCTGTCATTTGATCGTCACGGCGGGAAAAACCCTGCCGCAGATTTTCAAAACCAGTTTTCTGTTCCATGTCGGAGGCGATGAGTTCGTTGCCATCGTGCTGGGGGATGACTATGACCATTTGAGCGAGCGGATCCGGCAGTTTGACGCGCTTCTCGAATACCGGATGATCAAGTATGAGAATACGGAATTGGCTCTTTCCGTGGCGCGCGGGTATTCGATCTATCGGCCGGGCGACAAATATAACAGCGTCGTTCAGCGAGCCGACCTTGATATGTATCACAACAAGAAGCGGATTAAAGCGCAGTACGGCATAGCGGATAGATAAAAAACGGACGGTAAAGGTCAACGCTTTACCGTCCGTATTTTGATTGAATTATCGCTGAACTCTTCCCGAAGCGTCCCCGTTCATCAGCGTTTCGACCTCTTTTTCGGAGACGAGGTTGAAATCGCCGGTGATCGTGTGTTTGAGGGCACTGGCGGCCACAGCGAATTCGAGTGCTTTTTTGAAATCACCGTAGCGGAGAAGTCCGTGGATGAACCCGCCGGAGAAACTGTCGCCACCGCCTACACGGTCCACAATGCGGATGTCGTAATGGCGGGAACGGTAGAACTCTTTGCCGTCGTAGGCAAGGGCACTCCAACCGTTATCACTGGCGGAATAACTTTCACGCAGGGAAGTGGCGATATAACGGAATCCGAACTTTTCACGCATTTCGGTAAAAATCTTCTGATAACCGCCGAGTTCCAGGTTGCCCGTGGTCACGTCGGTGTCGCCCGCCCGGAAACCGAGGCACTTTTCCGCGTCCTCTTCGTTGCCGATGCACACGTCCACGTATTTCATGAGACGCGTCATACATTCCCGCGCCTCGTCCGGCGTCCAGAGTTTTTTGCGGTAGTTGAGGTCGACCGACACGGTCACGTTATGGCGTTTGGCGGCTTTCAGCGCTTCTTCCAGAACGGTCTGCGCTTTCTTTCCGAGTGCCGGGGTGATTCCGGTCCAGTGGAACCAGTCTGCGCCCTCAAAGATCGCGTCAAAATCAAAATCCGAAATGTCCGCTTCGGAAATGGCACTGTGCGCCCGGTCATAAATCACCTTGGACGGACGCATGGAAGCACCGGTCTCCAAATAATAGATGCCGATCCGGTCGCCGCCGCGGGCAATGTAATCCGTTTGAACGCCGAGACCCCGAAGTGCGTTGACCGCGCATTGACCGATCTCGTGCTCGGGGAGTTTGGAAACAAAGTAACTGTCGTGTCCGTAGTTGGCAAGTGAAACCGATACGTTGGCTTCACCACCCCCGTATACGACGTCAAACGACTGACTCTGCACAAAACGTTCGTTGCCCCTCGGTGAAAGACGGAGCATGATTTCCCCCATGGTTACGATTTTGGACATACCGATTGTCTCCTTTTCTGATAGAATATGATGCCGGTGCTTTTCTTTGAAAACATTTTATCATACAATGGTAAGAAAATCAAGGCAAAGACTTGCATATCATCAAGTGATGTTTGCCCTGACGGGCAAATGATGTTGTGCCTTGCGGCACAGTGATGTTTTTGCCTGCGGCAAAAGTGATGTGATGTGTTCCGCTGCCTCAACGTGCGAAGCGCACATCACGTCCGAAGGGCACATCACGCCGCAAGGCGCATCACGTTCCGATTTCGGAACACATCGTTAAAAAAGAAGGCGGGGCTTTTGCCCTGCCTTCTTTTTTTGGTGGAGCATACGGGATTCGAACCCGTGACCTCAACACTGCCAGTGTTGCGCGCTCCCAACTGCGCTAATACCCCGTCGGTGCTCTTATTATAGCATGAGAAAAAACGAAAAGTCAAGAGGATTTTCATATTTTTTTCGATTTCTCGAACAATGGCGGACTCTTGACAAAAAAACGGGATTGCTATAATATGGAAGAAGAAAAAAGAGGAGGGTGATCCGATGAATGCAGGGGAGATTGAGGCATTATTATATGAAAAGAAAGACCCGGCGTATCGTCTGTTCCAGGCTCGTCTGATGCCGGGCACCGACCCGGAGCGAATCCTCGGTGTGCGCACGCCCGATCTGCGGAAACTGGCAAAGGAACTGGCGAAGCGGGACGACGTGGATGAATTTCTTGCCGATCTGCCGCATCGGTACTACGACGAAAACAACCTGCACGGCTTCATCATTTCGGAGTGTAAGGATTATCAGAAAACCGTCGGATATGTGGACGCGATCCTGCCATATGTCGACAACTGGGCGACGTGCGATCTGCTTTCCCCAAAGGTGTTCCGGAAACACAAAGCGGAACTGCTTTCGGAGATCGACCGGTGGATTGCCTCCGACCGTGTCTATACCGTCCGTTTCGGAATCGAAATGCTGATGTCGCATTATCTGGACGAAGATTTTCGCCCGGAGTACCTTGATAAGGTGGTGGCGATCCGGAGCGATGAGTACTACGTCAATATGATGATCGCTTGGTTTTTCGCCACGGCTTTGACGAAACAGTGGGCGAACACCGTTCCGGTTCTGGAAGAAGAGCGGCTCAGCATTTGGGTGCACAACAAGACCATCCAAAAAGCGTGCGAGAGCTATCGGATTTCTGAAGAACAAAAAGGCTGGCTGAAAACGCGGAAACGCTAGAATAATCCGCCCCCATAAACCGGGTTTGGATTACTTCTGTTAGGCCAGTGGAGCGATCCGGAGACGGACGAATGAGATTTTCGGCCGAAACCCTTGCATTTTATGAAATAATATGGTATACTG
>JAGHUY010000192.1 GCA_018064545.1 Candidatus Apopatosoma intestinale
TTCTCCTTTTTAGGTGAGCCGTTTTTTCTTCTGATTGTAAAAGTCTTGAATCCGTGAGCCGCCGCAATGGGCGTGACAGACGGCAAGTGCCAGCGCGTCTGCCGTATCGTCGAGTTTGATTTTTTCCAGTCCGAGAATGGAAGCCGTCATCGTCATGACCTGTTTCTTTTCCGCTCTGCCGTAGCCAACGACGGACTGCTTGACTTGGAGCGGCGTATATTCGGCGATCAATACCCCACGTTCTCTCGCCGCGAGCAAAATGACGCCGCGCGCTTCCGCGACGGCGATCGCCGTTTTTTGGTTGTTGGTGAAAAACAGTTCCTCGATGGCCATTTCTTCCGGCCGATAGGTGTCGATGATTTCCAACATATCGTGATACACGGTATGCAGACGGTCTTCCACGTCCAGTCCCGCCTCCGTGCGGATGGCGCCCATGGCGACCGTGCGAAAAGAACGGCCGTTGTAGTCCAGCACACCGTAACCCACGATGGCGATGCCGGGGTCAATTCCGAGAATAATCAATTCCACTTTGCTCCTTTGACGAGAGTATAAAGGCCGGTCGGCATCAGTTGCGGATATTCCATCTGCAAACAGAACAGGAACGGGGCAAGCGGCGCGTTTTCAAACGAGAAGCAGAACGCGAACATACCGCCCTGCTCCGTGCGCCCGTTGGGAACGGCGTCCACGCTGTCCAACGTTACGCCGAAGAAATTCGCCATTTCCGAAACCGAAGCGAGTTCCGCGCAGGAATCGAGCGTGATGCGGCACTCGAATTTCACCGTGCCGGAAGCAGGCAAAAATCCCTGTCCGGAGCAGACGAGCGCATAACGCGCCACGTCGCCGTTCTGATTTTCAATATCCGTACACAGAAGAATGCCGAGTTCGTATTTATCCAGCATCTTGTAAAAAGAAGTCAACCGTCCATCCACGGAATTGCGGAGAGGCAGGATCGCATACGTGCATTCCCCCTCCGTCACCGCCTCACACGAGAGCGCGAAACTGTCGTGATAGTCGGTCAGCGCACCGAATACGCTTCTGGCAAAACATTCAAAGGCGCGTCCCGTCTGCAAGTTATGCATAAATCCGATCTTGCGGCTTTGTCCGGCAAAATCGCGGCACTCGCCGAAGAGCAGTTGCGTAGCATCACGGCCGGTGTAAGCCGTTCCGAGATTCTCGATGATCCTTTTGCACAGAAAGTAGGAATCGGCTCGACCGGAGAGACGGGATCGGAACGAGACCGACGCTTCGTTTGACGCCTCGCACGCCGGAGACGATGCGATCATATCCTCATAAAGCGCACGATAGGTGCGCCGGACGTTTTCGTCCGTTCCGTGCAGAAACAGGTCGCCTTCCGCTTCACGGCATAGGCGATCGGTCATCTCATCGGCGCAGTCGCAGAGAAACGCCAGCCGCTTTTCCGTTTCGGCCGTGCCGGCCTCCGTATTTTCGGTCAGATTCTCCCGGATCACGTCCGTTTTTCCGTTTCCGAAAGCCGTGCCGTCTTTTTCCCATCCGTTTGCCATGTCAAAGTCTCCTTTCCGAAAATCATAGAATCCCATAATAATTTATTTTATCATATCATATTATTACTTTATTTGCAAGGCGGATGAAGAAATTTTTTACGTATTTTGCGTTTTTTATTTACTTTCG
>JAGHUY010000114.1 GCA_018064545.1 Candidatus Apopatosoma intestinale
CGCTCAGATCGTCCGAACCTGTTATCTGCTCTGTTATGGTTCTAATTCTATTCTCCACCTGCTCCATATATGCCAATGCCGACGAATCTTTTGAAAAATCCTGTCCGTTTGCCTCTTTTTCCGTTCCGCTCCTGCCAAGAGAGCCGATCAGTATCAACAAAAGGCCGAGACATCCGAGGAGAATGAGGCCGATTTTCTTCTTTTTCGTCGTCAGCCCTCCAAGCGAAAAAAACGCCATATTATTCCCCTTTCCGTACTGTGATTATGGTCTTTCGCAAAAACATTTCATATAAATCAGAACGGACAGCCTCCGCGCGGGAGAGATCAGGCAGTATGACAATCAACTCCGTGATCTCGATTTCCTCGGTATTGTCCGTCCGAAGCAAAGCTTTTGCGAACACCGTCTCCCGGGGAAAGCCGTATTTCCCGCTCACATAGTCGGCTACCGATTCCTCGATCCGCTCTTTACTCTGTTCAATGAGAAGTGTTTTGGCGTCCGCTCCGCCGGCTTCTCCTGCGGATTCCCCGTACTCCTCGGGAAGTTCCGCTATCCGGTCGGGAACGGACGAGAGTGTTTGCAGGATCGGAACGCAGAGAGCCGCGGTCAGACAAAGCATACAAATATACCGGATATACCGTTTGATCCCCCCCTCCGGAGAAAGCGAAATCACAATACCGGATACCGCCAAAACGGAGAGAAACATCATGATAAAATCTTTGATTTCCGCCATCATTTCCTCACGAACCGATGCAGGCCATGACCGCCAGCGTCACCGTAAAAAAAGCGGTAACAAGAGCCGAAGCCCCCATCAGAAAGCCGACGATACCGCTCATCTGCTGCAAAAATTTACTCTCTTTGTCCAGCATCAGGATTCCGGCGGCCACGGAAGAGAGTTCCAAAAATAACCGGTTGACCGCGAGATACAGAATGGGAAACAGCATCACGATCACAACGGCGACCGCCCCGGCCATGCCTGTAACGGAGCGAACCACATTAAGTCCTCCGGTGATCGTGGCAAGAGCGTCGCCGATGGCACTTCCGACGATCGGAACGAGTCCGCCGACCGCGAATTTGACACCCTTCAAGGCCAGCTCGTCGGCACTTTTTGCGACCACGCTCTGAATGGCCAAAACAATCGTAAGAAGCAGAGAGACAAACGTCATGGTAAACGTCAGTATCCGGGAAATGATCGCGATCATCCCGGACAGATCGACCGTGGAGCATAGTGCACTGCCGACGGAAATCGCGAGCGTGATTTGCAGAACGGGAAACAGCAGTCCGCCGCAGAGCGATTCCAGAAACGCCAAAATGAGTGTCAGCATCCCGCCCGACACCGTGGCCGTCGTCACCTTGCCGCAAGCATACAAAAGAGCCGTCATGATCGGGGCGATGGCCGTGATAAACTGATGAAGATAGCCGACAAAACGCTCCATGCAGGAGAATAAATCCCCCGTTATGCGAAAGACCGCTCCGCACACACAGACGACGGATATGTAGGAAAACACCGTTTGGATCGCCGGGCTTGTCACCGTGGAACCGAGCGTTTTCATCACCGAAGACAGGATGAGGAGACCCATAACAAAGGCGAGGTTCCGAAAAGCACCGGGCAGAACGGCGGATAAAACCGTTCCGACGGTGCGAAAAAAGAAACCGACGTTGACAGTATCCAGCACGCTTCCGGCCTCCGAATCGAAAAAATCGGTCGGAATGAGCGAACGGATTTCTTCCGGCAAAGTCCCGTAAAGACGGTTCGTCCCGAAATCCTCTGCCGCCCCGGCACGGAGCGGGATGGAAAAAACAACAAGAGCCATCAGAAAAAACAGCCATTTTCCTTTTTTCATCATACTTTCATTTCATCATTTCCGTTGCCAAAGTGAGAAGTTCCCGGATGATCGGCAATCCCAGCAAAAGAATCCCGGCCTTAGCGGCAAATTCCAGTTTGGAGGCGATGGCGTTTTCCCCGCAATCGTGGCAAAAATCCACCGCCGACTGCGAAAGAAGGCCGATGCCGAGGGCTTTCAGAATCGTAGAAGCGTACAGCGTAAATGAACCGACGTCCGACAGTTCCTTTACAAAATCCACCATCGGATAGACCGTAGCAAGAGCCGAGGTCAGTAAAATCGTTCCCGTGACGACGGAAAGCGGAATCGCAAATTCGCTTTTGGCCGATCGGACGACAAGGATCGCCGCCACACCGAGAACGGCGATACCGCACAGTTTCAGAACCGTCATAGATCAAAAATGCCCTTGATCGTATCGAAAAGACCGCCGATCTCCCCGACGAGCAGAAACAGGACGATGACGATGCCGGCGATCGTCACGAACAACGCCTGCTCGTCCCGCCCGGATTTGGCGAGAATCTGATTGGCCACCGTTACCAGCAGTCCGATCCCCGCCACTTTCAGTATCAATTCCGTATTCAATCCTACCTCCCGAAATCTTACAGGAACAGAAGAGCCGCCATCGCTCCGACCGTCAGACCGAGTGTCTGATACAGCTTGACGTTTTTGGCACAGACGCTTCTCTGCTTTTCCGTTTCTTTGGTCATGGCTTTGATATAATACTCAAAACTGTTCATCTGCATTTCCTCATTGCTTTTTCCGATACACGAACCGAAAGCAAGAACGATCTGAGCCTGCTCCCGGGAAAGCATTATTCTGTCCCGACAAGCGGCAAAAGCCTCTTCCCAGCGGTTTTGATAGACCCCGTCTCCCTCTTGTGACAGGCAGTCGAGAAACCCCGTTTTTGAAAGAACCTCATCCCGGTAGTCCCGATAAATCTGCTTGGTCGGCGCGAGAAAATAATGAATCTGGTTTTTGATATATTCAAAAAAATTCAAGAACGCCTCGCACTGTCTCGTGCGTTCTTTCTCCTGTCCCGCCAAAAGGATGCCGCACCCGAAAACCGAGCAAAACAGAAATCCGGCTCCCACCCACCTCATGACGGTTCCTCCGAAGAAAGATCGAACGATCTGTTCTGCCATGCATCGAAAACGTGAAAGGAAAACCGTTTTTCCCATCCTTTTCTCCGCAGACCGATATAATAGCGAAAAATGCCGGCGTCCCGTAACAGACGGATATTCGGCCTTTCAAACAGCATCGTTTCATTTTCGGCATGCGCGGAAGCGATCAGAGGAACGCCGCTGTTCTGCGCCGTGAGGATCGCCGCGGATTCCTCCGCCGTACCGATCTCGTCGCAGATCACGGCCTCCGCCGCAAGCGTTCTTGTCGCAATCTCAATGCCTTTCGCCCTCGGATAGCCGTACAGTACGTCGATCAGCGTGCAGTTCATCGCCTCCTCCTGATAGAGTTCCCCGCGTGTGTCGATCAGCGCGATACGACGCTCCCGGAGAGAGGCGGCAACATCCCTGAGAAGCGTCGTTTTGCCGATGCCGGGCGGCGCGTAAAACAGGGTCGGACGGATCGCCCCATCTTCGCAGATCAGCGGAAGAACGGGCCCCGCGATTCCGAAAACTCCGTGCGGAATCCGGATGGAAAGCGAGGTGATCCCGTAAACGCTTTTCAGCCGGTCGTCATCACACCTGGCGTGGCCGCACAGACCGACCCGATAGCCCCCGTCCAAAAACAGATAGCCCTCTTTCATGGTCTCCCCGTACGTATGCACGGAATCTTCGCAAAGGAGCGAGAGCGTCTGCGCCACATCCTCGGCCGAGCAATAGACGAAACGCTCCGGAAAACGGCAGACGTTTTGTCCCGCCACCGTTACGGAAAAGAGCCCTCCCGCACGGAATCGGAGTTCGGAAATCCAGTCCTCGTGCGCCGGATTCGAGCGAACGTATTCACGGACGGTATCGGCAAAGCGCGCCGGAAGATACCGTAAAATATGAGAAAGCGGCCGGTTTTTCCCCGAAACGGCCGCTTGAACCGACGTACTGACCATACCATTCCTCCGTTTTCTGTTTCAATATATGAACTCGTCCGTGAAAATATACAAAAAAAGCAGACGGCCGTCTGACCGTCTGCAAGATAAATTATGGTTTATTTCATTTAACGCTTTCCGCCGCATGGCGAAGGTTATGAATGGCCTCTCCGCGGTCGGACGCGCGGAAAACGGAGGAACCGGCGACAAACACATCAGCACCGGCTTCCGACGCGGTAACGACCGTCTGCGCGTTGATGCCGCCGTCCACTTCGAGTTCGATCACACGGCCGGACTCCTTGATCATCTGACGGACAGCGCGGACGCTTGCCATCGTTTCGGGCATAAAACTCTGTCCTCCGAAACCCGGCTCCACCGTCATGACGAGAATCATATCCAGATCGGAAAGAAACGGTTTCAGAACGGAAGCAGGGGTGGCCGGTTTGATGGAGATCGCGGCCTTTTTGCCCAACCGGTGAATCTCACGCAGAACCGCGGCCGGATCGTCGCAACTCTCATAATGAATGGTGATGATGTCCGCGCCCGCCTCGGCAAACACCCCGACGTAGCGGATGGGATCGGTGATCATCAGATGAACATCAAAGACCATGGCGGACTGTGCGCGGATCGAATGGATCACGCACGGACCAAACGAGATATTCGGCACAAACACTCCGTCCATCACGTCCAGATGCAGATACTCCGCCCCGCCGGCTTCCACACTCTTTACCTCGTCGGCCAGATGAGAAAAATCACAAGCGAGAACGGAAGGAGAAATCTTGCACATAAGGCACCTCCAAAATCAAAAATCGATTTATGTCAAACGGTGTCAAAGAAACCCGTTTTTCCATATAATACCGTATAAAAGCCGCCGATAGGCCCGCGCGGAAGCGAAAGAAAACGACGTGAAACCCTCATGGCGCGGAAACGTCGGCTTTTTATAAAACACACAAAAAACCGCAGGCAAGTTTTTTGCCTGCGGTAAAATTATAATCGGTTTTTATTCTTTTGTCAATGGGCTTTTCTCTCATTTCCGCCCCGTTCCACCACGACGGTGAACTCGCAGAAACGGCCGTATTCGCTGCGGACGAAAATCTGCCCGCCCAGACTGTCAACAATGGTCTTGCTGATAAAGAGACCGAGCCCGACGCCGGTCTTGTCAAGGCCCCGGCTCTTGTCGCTCTTATAAAACCGCTCGAAAACGTAAGGCAGATCGTCCTCCGCAATGCCGATCCCCTCGTTATAAACGGACACCGCTACGTGTTCCCCGTCTTCCCGGATGGAAATACGGTATTTTCCTCCCTCGCGGGAGAACTTGACGGCATTATCACAGATATTATAGAGCACCTGATTGATGGCATCCTTATCGGAATACGCCCACACCTCGTCCGGCGCGTCGAACTCGATGTCCAGCCCCTTTTCGTCGATCTGCTTTTCAAAGGAAAGCAGGATGATACGGGACATTTCGCAGATGTCAAAATCGTGTTTTTCAAACTTTCTGTCGCCGGCCTGAATCCGGGAAATATCCAAAAGGGATGAAACCAGCCGGGAGAGGCGGCGGACTTCGGAGGCGATAACGCCGAGATAATAATCCTGTTTTTCCGGCGGGATGGCACCGTCTAAAATACCGTCGATGAATCCGGCGATCGTGGTCATCGGCGTGCGCAAATCGTGGGAGATATTGGCAAGAAACGAACTGCGCATATATTCAAGATTAGAGAGAGATTCCGCCATCTTATTGAATGCCACGGCCAGTTCTGCGATCTCGTCGTTTCCCGTAGCAGGAATCCGGACGTCGAACCGCCCCTCGGCAAACTGTTTGGTGGCCCGGCTCATCTGTTTGAGCGGCGATACGATGCGTTCCGTGATAAAATATATGGCAACGAAACTGACGATCATGATCCAAAGGCTGACGAGAACGATCGTTCTGACGGTGCGCAGAGTCAGCGCGTCCGCTTCTCCGGCGGAAAACGAGACGAGGAGCCCGCCGGCCACCTCATGCGTCCGCGGATAGAAGATCGGCGCATAGTATAAGCCGCTTATCCGCTCCAATCGACCGTCCATGTCGCCTGTTGAAAAGGCGTTTTTCTGTTCTGCCAGCATTTCGAGGATTTTCTCATCCTTTATCGGACCGGAAAACCGTTTTCCGGTGGAAAGCAGGATATTGCCGTCCGCCGTCAGCAGAAAAATCTGCATCCCGTCCGCGTTCTTCGAGAGAATATCCAGCATTTTGGAAAAATCCGGGTAGCGAAGACTGACGAACTGGGCAAAAGAGATGGGTGTATAGAACTCCCGCATTTCCCCGTCCGCGTATTCCCGGATATAATCGGCGGTGTTTTTCGCCACAGCCCGGCGCTGTTCCCCCTCCGTCCGGATCGTCATGGAACTGACGACCGTCACAAGGATCGTAAAACTGATGAAAATGATGATGAGAAACGCCGAAACGTACTTGGTAAAAATACTGTTTTTCAAATCCGTGCCCTCATGAAAGCGATCGGCAGAACCGTTCCGATCCTGCCGAACCCTTTGTTAACCGAGTATTTCAAACTTATAACCGATCCCGTGAACCGTTCGGATCGTCCACTTGTCGCTGACGCCTTCCAATTTTTCACGCAAACGCTTGATGTGGACGTCGACCGTGCGGGAATCGCCGAGATAATCAAATCCCCACACCTTGTCAAGCAGTTGATTCCTTGTAAAAACGTGATTACTGTGGGAGGCGAGAAAATAGATCAGTTCAAGTTCTTTCGGAGGCGTATCGACCGGCTTTCCGCAGACCTTCATTTCATACTTTTGCAGAGAGATTTCCAAATTGTCGAACCGGACACATTCTTCATCTTCTCCGGACGACGACTGGCAACGGCGCAACACCGCCTTGATGCGAACAGAGAGTTCCTTCATATCGAACGGTTTGACCATGAAATCGTCGGCACCGAGTTCCAGACCGAGTACCTTGTCAAAGACTTCCCCCTTGGCCGTCACCATGATGATCGGCTTTCCGGAAATCTCGCGGATCTCGCGGCAGACCTGCCAACCGTCCTTTTTCGGCATCATGATGTCCAGGAGAACAAGATCGGGATCGTCGCTTTTGAACATGGCGACGCCGTCATAGCCGTTATGGGCGACGATCACGTCATAACCGTCGTTTTGCAGATAGATGCGGATCGCTTCGCAAATGTTGACGTCATCGTCAATGATGAGAATTTTGGCGTTCATATACATCCTCCTTTTTCTGTCTTTTTCCGGAAATATTATATCATCGGAACACCGAAAAGTAAAGAACTTTGTTCATAAATTCACGTTCCATTCACGAAAAATTCGCGAAGTTGACAAAAGAAAAGCCAAAAAACGGTTTTTGTTATAAAAAAGGACGAAAACGCGGAGAAAAGGCAATTATCCGGTTGACTTGTGCCGTGCTTTTGATTATAATGATATAATGTATATATATATTTTGTCGGAGGAGATACCATTATGAAACTCGGAATCGTCGGTTTGCCCAACGTAGGAAAAAGCACCCTTTTCAATGCCATCACCAACGCCGGCGCTCAGTCGGCCAACTATCCGTTCTGCACGATCGAGCCGAACGTCGGCGTCGTAGCCGTTCCGGACGCTCGTCTGGACAAACTGGCGGAGATGTACAACCCCGAAAAGTATACGCCGGCCGTCATCGAATTTGTGGATATTGCCGGACTCGTCCGCGGCGCCTCCAAGGGCGAAGGGCTGGGCAACCAGTTCTTATCGCATATCCGTGAAACAGACGCCATTATTCATCTGGTCCGCTGCTTTGAAGACGGCAACATCATTCATGTGGACGGCACCGTGGACCCGCTCCGTGACATTGAAACGAACAATATGGAATTGATCTTCTCGGATATGGAAATCCTCGATCGGCGCATCGCCCGCACCGAAAAAGCCCTCAAAGGCGATAGGACGCTGGCGGGAGAACTGGCATTACTGCGACGCGTCAAAGAGGCACTCGATAACGGCATTTCCGCCCGGGCTCTCGAACACACGCAGGAAGAGCGCGATCTTTTGGCCGATTCCGGTCTTCTCTCCTTAAAGCCGGTCATCTACGTCGGCAACATT
>JAGHUY010000352.1 GCA_018064545.1 Candidatus Apopatosoma intestinale
CCATCAATACGGCGAAAAGTAAGGCGGATAATCAATAATCGCATTTTCGCAAAAATAAAAAGATGCAAAACGCCATTTTCGACCTTCCACCCGGAACCGGACCGGCGGACGGGCATTTCAGGGCGGTTTTTCGAGAGTTTTTCTCTCGGAAAACCGCCCTTTTTTCGTTTCTTTCAAAAAAATCTTTGTTAAATTATTGTGTCTGAGAAAGGAGATGTTTTATATCGCCTACACCTACAAAAAAGAAGATTGCGACTGCAAATATCCGAGCGATTTTTCACAGATGGAGGTCCTTCGCGAAATAGTCGAGTCGTATAACGAAACGATGAAGAATTATCGCTGACAAGCCGTCCGGAATAAAAAAATCCGCCCTCCCGTTCCCGGGAGAGGCGGATTGTTAATTTGTTCGGGCGCGGAGCTATGCGTCGTTTTTTGCTCCGAAAGTTTCCGGCGCTTCAGAATTTCCTGATTTCGAAGCGTTCTCCGCATACGGCGGGGAACTCCTTTTTACCCCACGGTTTGTGCCAGACAAGCGAGCCGCGCAGCCTGCCTTCGGGATCGTAAACCCCGTACTTAAGCTGCGATACTGCGGGATGCAGGCCGGTCCCGCATTCAAAATTCACGCTTCCGACGGAAACGTAGCACGAGCCCTTCGGCATTCCGAAAAGGTCCGCGGAGGTGGTGGACAGAATGACGGTGTTGTGCTGGGCGACGACGTGATTTATTACGGTAAGGTGCGAGCTGTCGTGGAACGTGATGCCTTCCTCGCAGTTGTGAACGTAAAGATAGTCGGCGACGACGTGCTCACCGAGGACAAAGCCGTAACGGAAGCCCTGGACGGCGACGTTGTGCAGGACGTTGTCGTCGTTTTGGTCGCCGGATGTGATGAGCCCCGCGGTATGGCAGGGATTCGGCTGCAGCTCCTTGCCGAGCAGCGTGTCTCCGACCTGTTCGCCGAGGCAGAACTGGCAGTCGGATACGTTTACGCGCGATACGTTCTGAAGGTTCACCGCCGACTGGGTCGGATACATCTTATCGCGGTCCATACGGACGCGGAATTCAAGATTTTTCAGTGAAAACTGGCCGACGCTGAAATGTCCCTTGCAGGAATTTCCCTCCGGCGCGGCGATGATTGCCCACGGGCGGGCCGTCGGATCGTGCTCCTCCGGAGCTTCCCAGTCCGAAAAGATCCGGGTGTTGTCGTTCCGCATGGTTCCGAATACGGTGGGGGTGAAGTTATCCTTAACGGATTCGGGCGGACGCACCTGGTACGTATTCAGCATCCTGCAGGGCATTTCGCCCTCGAGCATGATATTTGCGTCTCCCGCCGGTATGCACAGCTGGGCGCGCAGCGGCTTTCCGTCAACCTCGGCGATTGCCGGGGAAGCGACGCGATACCCGCCCGCCGTGAAAGGGAAGAGGATTTTACCGCCTCCGCGGGCTGCGGCGAAGTTTATTGCGGCCTGTATCGCGGCTGTATCGTCGGCGATACCGTCGCCCTTGGCTCCGAAATCAAAAACGTTTATTCCGAATGAGGGCATGACTTGCCTTCTTTCCGGATCTGAAAAATCAAATCCTTTTTTCAAAAAGCATTTTATCACATAATCGCCGCTTTGTCAACGCCGAATTTTCCCCGGTGTTACGGCTTTTATGGCCCCCTGTGAAAAAGTTCAGGTGATTATTCCTTTAAGGAGCATATACTCAAAAAATTCCCGTGGACGAAGTCTGCGGGAATTTTTTACTTATTACCTCTTCACTCTTCACTATTCACTAAGCCCGTCCACGGGAACTTTTTGGGAAGTAAGAGGTAATAGTGAATAAGTACTGATGTAGCTTTTCGCCGGGGCGAAAAGCAATTTTTAATAAGTAAGAAAGTATTGAAGTATTTACGCAAAAATGCTATTGCATCTTTTAAGGCCATAACAGTCAAAAAACTCCCGAATGCGCAAGCAGTCGGGAGTTTTTACTTCTTCCTTTTTACCTCTTGCTTCTTCCCTCGTTCTTTCATCTCTTTGAAGAAGTGCATTCGGGAGTTTTTGGGAAGTAAGAAGTAAAAGGTAAGAGGTAAGAAGTGAGGTCGATTTTGCTCCGAAAAATCCTCTTGACATTTTTATAGGCACACTATAAAATCATTTATACAAAAACTTGTTTGCGGATGTTACTCATTTGGTGGCATAAGGAGATTCAACGATGAAATGTATCAACGTTTTTGACGATTTTGTTTTGAACCGCACAGACAACACACGCCGTGTATTCAAACAGCCGGAGTGGCTGTTTGACAAGGCGTTTACCGATCCCGACAACATCCGGGCGGTCAATACGACGGCCGTCGTCAAGGCGCCTTGCGGCGGCTATATGATGACGTATCGCGGCGTTCCCGACCTCGCACAAGCGTGGTCGGACGAGAATCTGTCTGCGTTTCTCGCCCACAGCGACGACGGGATCAGTTTTATGCCATACAAGGTGAATCCGTCCGCGGAATATCCTCATCTGCTCGGCAAATGCAGTGAGGAAATCGGCGTCCATCCGTATCTGGACGAGCGGGAGACCGATCCGGGGCTTCGGTATAAATCCCCCTTTATGCGAGAGGGCAAAAACGTAAACGAACCCATGATCATGCTCGGCTCTCCCGATCTTGTCCACTGGCAAAGAGTGTCCGACGCGCCCTTAACCACGTCAACCGTTGACTGCTATCCGAACCTCATCTATAACCCCGTGACCGGGCGGTATCAGGTGACGACGCGCAGAAGACACGGAGAGCGGCGCATCTGTCTGACCGAGTCGGCGGATTTTCAGAGTTGGAGCGAGCCGCGTTGTATCATCCATCCGCTTCCCACGGAAGAGCCGACGACGCATCTATACAGTATGCCGCATATGGACTACGAGCCGGGTGATATTTTTATCGGGATGAACTGGATCCACGTGATGCCGGTTGACCGGATCATGGACGGCCCCGGCTATACCGAATACGCCTATTCTTACGACGGTCTTACCTGGAACCGCACGGGTGCGCGTGTATTCCCCGAACTTCCGCGCGGGCATTACGGTGCCGGCATGAACCTTGTTTCCGCCATGCTTGACAGAGGGGATGACGTGGTGTTTTACTGCAACGCCTACGTCTGCGAGCACAACGGTATTCCGGGCGGCTGGAAAGAGGGCATGCCGCCGATGTGCGTGACGATTCCCGGCGTTCTGAAAAAGAACCGCTTTGTGTGCATAGACAGCGGCAAGGGAAAGGGAGAACTGATGAGCCAGTGGCTACGGCTGAAAAAGCCGGAACTGACGCTGAACGCGGTCATTCCTTTCGGCTCTTTGCGCTGTGAACTGAGCGCGGGCGATGAACCCGTCCCCGGTTTTTCGTTTGACGATTTTGAGCCGATCGGCGGCGACAGTACGGAGTTTATGCTTCGCTGGAAAGGCGGCAATCTCGCCGATCTTGTCGAATCCGGCAAGTGGTTCAAACTCCATATTGAAATGACAGACAGCGAAGTGTATGCCGTAAACGGCGATTTTGATTTTACCGTCTTTAAGCGTGCATGGATGTACGACAGACTCTGAGAAAAGAGCGGCGCGATCAACGAGACAAATCCGCCTCATCTGATTTTGAAAAAATCAGAAGATGGGATATTTTGTAAAAAAGGGCTCGGAAAAAATGTTCAGAGTTGTCGTTCTTCCCGCGCAGGCAGTACGTGGGTACGGCATAGGGGTTCCCCGAATCGCGCTCGCGCGGTTTGGGGGTTCGCGTCAAGCGGGAAAACGGCAAGAGGGGTTCCCCGGAAAGTGCAACGCACTTT
>JAGHUY010000174.1 GCA_018064545.1 Candidatus Apopatosoma intestinale
CACCGGCGGAGACCATCGAGATGCTGGACCAGTTATCAATATCACACTGACCGTAGCCGCTGTATCCTGCCGCAATGCAGGTACCGTTGGCGCGGAGACCGACGGTGTGATGGTTTCCGGCGGAAACGCCGATGATGTTTGACCACGAATCCACGTCGCATTGGCCGTATGTACCGTAACCGACGGCCGTCACCGTTCCGTCACGGCGCACGCAGACGCTATGCAGACCGCCGGCGGAAATCGTCGGCTGGACGGGGAAAGAAGAACGGGAGGAAGGTACCGAAACGGCACCGGTCGTGGCGTACGGCAGTTCGGAGGTAACATTCTTTTTCGGAAGTTCCGGGAACGCGTCCGTCAGAATGGTTCTCGTCATGGAACCGGTCGTAGCTGTTTGCGCGGGAATGGTTTCCGTTGAGGCGGAAAACTCGCGGGTGAAGTCCTTGGCCATCGAAACGGTCTCCGTGGTGCCTGTCGTTACGGGCGGTACATTCGTTACGCGGGTACGGGCGCCGGTGGTGGCAAAGCCCGTGGTCACGGTGCCGGTGCTCATCTGCCCCCGAATGCGGTTGGAGGGAGAATACTTGTCCGCGGGATTGCGTTTTTCGTTTTCTTTGGAGAGACGGGCGATCATCTCGCTCTGCATCCGGCTTTCCTCGCGGAGAGCGGCATTTTCCTCCACCAGTTTGCCGATCATGATGCCGGGAAACACGGAGGCGAGAGAGAGAACCGCCAGAAGCAGGAAGCAAAGCCCCGCAACGGCGCGATCCGCGGCAAACTCACAGTAGGTGAGCGCGGCAAACGCGATCGTTCCGAGAACGCCGAGCGCACCGGCGATCAATTTGATTTTCTTTCCTAAATTTTCGGACATATGAGTACACTCCTTTTTTGAATTTGAGAAAAGCAACATATGCGAACGGATCACGGGTGCTCCCGGAGATCCGACGATATACGGGAATAAACGGAGTCAAGCACGACGGTATAGGCGGCCGCAGTCAGGTGGAGACACTCGTCGTTCTGATAAGCGGGTTTCAGATAGCCGCTTTCGTCGGTCAAAAGCGGATGGGTATTGATATAAGGAACGGAAAGTTCTCGGCAAAGAGCCTCGATCCAACCGTTTGCCTCTGTGACGGCCTCTTTGGTCAGCCGCCGATAATGCCGGACCGAACGGTCGGAGAGCGGCAGAATGGACTGCACGTAGAGCCGCGTTTCGGGCGAAGCCTGCCGGATCGACGTGATCAACTCGCGATAGATGGCGACGAACGCCGCCCTCGGGAGCCGTCCGGCTCCGCCGGAGACGCCGACGGTGACGACGAGGATCGCCGGATGAAAGCGGGCGGCCGCCTCGGCCACGGTGTAGGAGCGGTTCTCCCGCCGGTTATATACGCACCGGGCGGTGTTTACCGTCTCAAACAAGACGGTGCCGGTCTGCCCCGACCACACCCGCTCGCGCGGAATCCCGCCGCGGACGGCGAGATGGGCGGTGGTGGAATCGCCGAAAAA
>JAGHUY010000080.1 GCA_018064545.1 Candidatus Apopatosoma intestinale
GCGTGTAGGTGCCCTCCTCGCCGTCATGCGTATGCTGACCAAACACAGCCGAGACCGTATACGTGCCGTCCGCCATTCCGGTATACTTATAGATCAGATGCCCTGAGCTATCCTTTGTCGGTACCGGAGTAGCGACGGGAGTGCCGTCTTTCGTCACCACAAAAGTACCCTCTTTGAGATAGCACCCCGCGTCGGGAACAAGCGTCAGAGTGAAAGGATTGCCGGATGAATAAGACTGCTTATCCGTATAAATCACGCCGTAATCGGTGGGAGAAACGCGGACGACGATAGAACCCGGTGTTACCAGTTTCAAACTGGTAAAATAGGAATCAACGATGTACGCATCGCTATCGGAACGGAAATACCGGATATACGACGACGGATTCGACGGAGGTTCAACAAAGATACCGGGTGAGGGCATGTTGATTCCCACACACATACCGAGTTTCGGACTCGCTAAACTCAAATTACAACCGTAACTTATGAAGAGATTGTTTTCTTTTCTGCTTCCCGCCGCGCCGGCGAGGTTGCCGGTGATCCTCACCGTACCGCCGACTTTCGTGCCTAACCTTTTGTTATAAACACCGCCGCCGTTCTGGGTCGCTGTGTTGCCGGTGATGACACCGCCGGTAAAGGATGCCGTGCATTCGCCCTGCACGTGAACGCCGCCGCCGTTCGATGCCGTATTGCCGGTGATAACGCCTCCGGTCATCGTGAGCGTACCGGTAACTATATGTATGCCGCCGCCGTTTGTCGCCTTATTGCCGGCGAGCGTACCGCCGGCCATAGCGAACAAGCCGCTGGTTGAGACAGACACAGCGCCGCCGTTTGTAGCAATGCCGCCGGTGACGACGCCGCCGATCACAACGTAATCGGTGGGTACGGTCTGGTCAGATGCAAGCGTCCAAAGACCGGAAGCGTCCTTATTAAAATAATGCTTTGTTGTCGCGTTGCAATCGCAGATCATCAGGTTGCCGCCGTTTTTGATCTCAATGTGTTTGCCGTTCAGGTTCACCACGTGACCGTTCAGGCACAGTATGATCGTCTTGCTGTCGATGACCCAGTTGTCCGATAACGTGACGTCGGTGCTCAGATAATACTGCTTAGAACTCGCAGGAAGCGAGTTTGCCGTATTCCATTCCGTAAAGCCGCCGTGGCTGTCGCCGACACCGTGGATCTGAGGCACGGCCGACAGCGCACCCGAAAAGAGAACCGTGACCGCGAGCACGGTCAGCAAAACAAGGATGATTTTCTTTTTCATTCTTCTATCCTCTCCCTTGATAAAATTAACAGGCCTCCGCCCGTCAGAAAAACGCCTGCACCGCGCAGGTCAAAATATTGTCCTGTTAGTCAAAATGTTGTCCTATTATCAGAAAAAACGGCAATAGCACACCATATATAGATATAATAGCACCCCGAAGCGCACACAAAACGCACACTTCGGGGTGCTATGGAACTTTTTTCATTTTTTATTTTTTATTCAGCCGATCGTTCAGCGCACCGCAGGTATACTCCGCAAACGAGTACTGCGTCATATACTCTCCGAGAAACGGGACGTCTTTTCCGTCCAGATAATCGAAGTAATCGCAGGTGACCTGATCTCTCACCACCCGGATTCTGCCGTAGGCGCAAGAAATCACCTCCGGCACGCCGAGAGATGCGAACGTATTCAGCAGGTCGAGACGGATATTGCTGAAATAGGAAGCCTTGTCCTCCTCAAAGATAGCCGCCATGATCTCCCGCGTGGTGGCCTCCGCTCCCCCTCGGTCGGTCAGATACGCCAGCAGTTCCCTCGTCTTTTTATACTTGAACGCCACGGGCTTTCCGTCACAGAGCACGTCGAAATTTCCGAAACAGTGCAGTTCCACACGGTGCTCTGTCCGGGGCAACGGATGCCGCAGATGCTTCATGGCCGTCTCAATCTTTTCGGCAGAGATGGGTTTGAGCAGATACCCGGAACAATAGGTATCATGGGCATCCAAGGCATATTCTTCGTATCCGGTGCAGAATATGATATTGCACGCCGGGTACAGGGTCAGCAGTTGTCTCGCCATGGCGATCCCATCCATAAAGCGCATATGAATGTCCAAAAACGCAATTTCGACGGGCGTCGTCCGGGCAAACTCCATGGCCTCCGCCGCCTTGGCAAAGCTCCACGTCCTCGCCCCCGGCAACACGGCGGATACGGCATCGGAAAGTTCCCGCAGTGCCGGTGCTTCATCATCAACGAGCAGAACGTTCATTCTATGTCCTCCCTTATGAGTATCGTTACGGTCGTCCCGACGCCGGGGGTGCTGTCGATTTTCAGCTCACCGAGGCCGCTTGCCGCCAGGCAATTCCGGACGTTTGCAAGACCAAAATGGCTCTTGCCGTCCAAGGGCGGAATCCCGACGTCAAAGCCCGGCCCGTTATCCGTCACGGTAATGGCGGCTCCCTCTCCGGTTTTGACCGAAGTGACGGTGATCCGGCCGCCGTTCTCATTCATGGTGGCACCGTGACGTACCGCGTTTTCCACAATGGGTTGCACCGCCAGCGCGGGAAGAGAAAAATCCTGATACCGGATGTCGTATTCCACCTCTAACTCGTCACCGAAACGCATCTGTTCCAGCATCAGATAGGTTTTAATATGTTCCAGTTCTTTGGAAAAAGGGATGAGACGGCCATTGCCGAGAGCATCCATGTTTCCGCGGAGATAATCCGCGAACAGGCCGAGAGACGTGTATGCCTCAGCCGGATCGGTTTTACAGAGGTTCCGGATCGCCGTGATCGCGTTATACAGAAAGTGCGGCCGGATCTGCGAGAGCATAAGAGCCGTCTGCAATTCCGTTTGCTCGCGAGACCGCTCCGCCAGTTCCGCCTTTTGCCGCAGGAGAAGATCATGGCTCTCCACGGCATCGCCGAAGAACACCACGTACGCCGCCAGCAACATAAAAATGAAAAACAGACACGACGTACTGTATACGGCTCCGAATACACGCCATATCGCCATAAGAATCACGTAAAACAACGGGAAAAACGCAAAACAGGCAATGGATATTTTTTTCTTGATCGGGCATTTCTGTGGCAGAATATAGACAAGATAAGACAGATACAGCGCGGTGAAAAGAACCGCCTCCGTCAGTTCGCCGGAATAGATCAGATGCCCCGAGGCATCCACAAAGAACAGAATACCGGTCATGGGATTGATCGCCAAAAGCACGAGATACAAGCCCAGCACGCCGCCTATCCACGCCGTAAAAAACCGCTGTGCCCGGTTTTTCGGAAGCGAAATGCGCTGATAGACCCAAAACAGACAGTTGGTCGCCGCCGAAACGAGGTTGATGAACGTCTGAATCACAAGCATCAGGCGACCCGCTCCCGCCGTTCCGTCCAGAGCGTCCAGTACCCCCGACAAACAGATACTGATAAACAACAGCACGGACACCGCGGTAAACGTATGTCTCTGCGGCGTATCGTCGCGGATACTGCAACAGCAGACAAACAGAATCGCCGCAAACAGCATTCCGATATACGCGACCGCCATTTTGAAATAGTCTGTCTCCCCTTGCCCGAAAAACAGCGCGGCCAAAGCCCCCGCCACGCTCAAAACCCCCATCGCCGCGGCGATGCCGATATTGACGGCCCGTCTCCGCGCAGGGGATATTCTGTTCTGCCTGTCTGTCATGCTTTTCTTCTCCTTGCGTTCCCGCCGATGAAAGT
>JAGHUY010000071.1 GCA_018064545.1 Candidatus Apopatosoma intestinale
TCGAACGCCTTGGAAATCTCAATGGCGCGGTCGCCGCGGAAGTTATAGAAGATCACGCTGTCGCCGTCTTCGATCGTGCCGACGGGCTTGCCGTTCTCGGCGATGACGAATGCCGGCAGGTCCTGATCGATGGCGCCGGTCTCTTTCCGATACGTCGTCACGGCCTCTTCGGCAGATGCAAACTGTCTGCCCTCCCCGAGTACGTGCGTATGCCAGCCCAGTTCCACCATGTGCCAGTTGGCCTCACAACGATCCATGGTGATCTGCATACGGCCGCCGCCCGACGCGATTTTCACGTCAAACGAGGTGTCGCGGAGGTCGGAAAGGAACTGCTCAAACGGCAGGATATAATCGAGTGCGGATGTCTCCCCTACGTCGCGGCCGTCCAGCAGAATGTGGATGCGGACGCGGGACACGCCCTCGGCTTTGGCTTTTTTCACCATCTGACGGAGATGGTCGATATGAGAATGGACGTTGCCGTCGGAAAACAGACCGATGAAGTGGAGCGTGGAGGCGTTTGCTTTCGCATTGGCGACGAGGTCTTTCCACGTCTCACCCTCAAACATACGCCCTTCGGCAATGGATTCCGTGACCAGTTTGGCACCCTGAGCAAAGACCTGACCGGAACCGAGCGCGTTATGCCCGACCTCGGAGTTGCCCATATCGTCGTCGGACATCAGACCGACAGCCGTGCCGTGCGCTTGCAGTTTGACCCACGGATAATTTGCCATCAGCCGATCCAACGTCGGCGTGTAGGCGTTTTTCACCGCGTTGCCGGGGCCGTCCGGCGCGAGCCCGATACCGTCCATCACAATGGTGACGACGGGACCTTTTACCCCAATGGGATTATTGGATTGTTTCAATGTCAGACTCATTTTCCATAACTTCCTTTCGGGAAAAATAATACGTCTTTTATTATATCTTGTTCTTTTTCTTTTGTCAACCGAAAACCGGCAGAGTGTTCTCTGTTTTCTCCCGTTCCGCTTTCCGGGAAAAAACGGCCTTTCGTGAAAACTTCTTAAAAAAGCCGGCAAAAATAGAAATATCATAAAAAACTTGTATTTTTTGAGGAAGAATCTCTTGACAAGACAGGCGAAGTATGCTATGATATTCGGGCATGGAAAACCGTGCCGCATCTGATCCATTAGCTCAGCCGGTAGAGCACATGACTTTTAATCATGGTGTCCGGGATTCGAATTCCCGATGGATCACCAGAAAAGGGGTTGTTTCGTACAACCCCTTTTTATTGTCTATTTTTCCTTTTGGAGCATTCCGGCCACCCACCGTCTCTCTTCCCGATTCAGTGCCCCGGTCGCTGTCAGAAGCACGGCGTAGAACAGAACGGAGAGCAGGATCGCGACGATACAGAGCGGCGTTTTTCCCATCGTCGGAAGCACCCGCAGGCAGAGGAGCGAAAGCGAGGGCGCCCCGGCGATGCAGAGGATCGGCATGGCCACCCCGGAGAAAAACGGGAATCGGAAGCCCGTGACCGTATAGAGC
>JAGHUY010000171.1 GCA_018064545.1 Candidatus Apopatosoma intestinale
TACAGCGAATTGACGTTGTTGGCGTATGCCGTGATATACGGCGGCAGAATCTTGACACCGCCGCTGCGACGGGCGAGGTCCCAGTCCTTACCGGACCCGACGTGGTCCATCAGAGATTGGTAGTTATAGTGCGTAATGATATGGATATTGCTGATGTCCGAATTGACCATATTGGACAGCGCGAAGTCGATCAGACGGTACCGGCACCCGAACGGAATGGAAGCGAGTGTCCGGATTCTGGTCAGTTCCGGAAAATTGCTGTCATGAATGTTGGAAAAAATAATGCCTGCTGCCGTCATGATTATTCGCCGTCCTTTCTGCTTCCGTAATCGGCAATGTTGGAGTCGTCCACCATCACGCCGCATTCCACCGATTTGCCTTCGGCGATTGCCAGTCCCGCGGCCACCACGGTGATCGCGTTTTTCTCCGACGGGCCTCCGACCCAAGCATTTTCCCCGATGACGGAATCGTGGTCGATGATCGCGTAATCCACGACCGCTCCGCTCTTCACGGTGACTCCGCTCATCAGAACGCTGTTCCGGACGATCGCACCCGGTTCCACCGTCACGCTCTCGGACAGGACGGAACTCTCCACGGTGCCGCTGATGTGACAACCCTCGGTGATCATCGAATCGGAAACGCGGGCGCCGGCGACGATCTTCTGAGGCGGCTCGGCGTTGTGGCGGTAGAAAATGCGCCACGATTTGTCGTACAGATTGAATTTGGGATTCCGGCCGAGTAAGTCCATGTTGGCCTCCCACAGACTCTGGATCGTCCCGACGTCTTTCCAGTAGCCCTCAAACAGATACGCGTACATTAGGCGTCCGTCACCGAGCATCTTCGGAATGATATTCTTTCCGAAGTCGTTTGAGGAGGTCGGATCGTCGTTATCCTCGGTCAGATATTTCTTCAAAAGGTCGGCCTTGAATATGTAGATACCCATCGACGCCTTATTGCTCTTGGGGTTCTTCGGCTTCTCCTCGAACTCATAGATGCGGTTATCCTCCTCGGTGTTCAGAATGCCGAAACGGCTTGCCTGATCCATCGGGACTTCCAGTACCGCGATCGTGCAATCAGCTCCCGTTTTCTTGTGATAGGCAAGCATCTTGTTGTAATCCATCTTGTAGATATGGTCGCCGGAAAGGATCAGAACGTATTCGGCATCATACCGCTCGATAAAGTTCAGGTTCTGGTAGATGGCGTTGGCCGTTCCCTTGTACCAGTCGGACGATTTCTTGCCCTGATAGGGGGGCAATACCATGACGCCGCCGCGCGTGCGGTCGAGGTCCCACGGCTGGCCGTTCCCGATATACTCATTGAGAACGAGCGGCTGATACTGGGTCAGCACCCCCACCGTGTCGATACCGGAATTGACACAGTTGGACATCGGAAAATCTATGATCCGGTATTTCCCGCCGAACGGCACGGCCGGTTTGGCGGTCTTTTCGGTCAGCGAGTAAAGACGGCTTCCCTGACCTCCTGCCAAAAGCATGGCAACGCATTCTTTTTTCCTGTACATAAGTTCCCTCCGATTTTCAAAAAATTATGTTTTCTCTTTCAAAGGACTTTTTTGCCAGATCATGGCCGCATACGGCCGTACTTTCAAAGGCAGAACCGCGGTCTTCTTTCCGTTTTCTTTCTTTTCCCCGGCCGACAGAGCGGCGGAATCGATTCCCGAACCGCCGTACTGCGGGTCGGTGGAAGAATAGACGAGTTCATAGCGGCCGGTTTCCGGCACGCGCATCTCATATTGCCATTCCATGGGAGAGAAATTCACGACAACGTGGAGTTCTTTGCCCGAAAGATCGCACCGGGTATAGGAGATCAGATTGAAATCCGATCGGTCGGCGTCAATCCACGAAAAGCCGTCCCAGCCGTCGTCGATCTCCCAAAGCGCCGGATGATCGAGATAAAAGTGATTGAGTGCCCGCGTGAAACGGTGCATCTCATCGTGGCGCGGGTATTTCAGCATGAACCATTCGAGCTGATTTTCGTAATCCCACTCGCGGAACGGGCCGTATTCGGTTCCCATAAAGAGCATCTTCTTGCCCGGGAACGTCATCATGTAAACAAGGAACGCACGCATGGCGCGGAACTTGTCCTCATATTCCCCGAACATCTTGTCGAGTAAAGATTTCTTGCCGTGAACGACCTCATCGTGGGACACCGGCAGTATGTAATTTTCCGAAAACGCGTACATCATCGGAAACGTCAGTTTCGTGTGCATCCCGCTCCGGAAATACGGGTCAGCCTGCATATATTCAAACAGGTCGTTGGCCCATCCCATATTCCACTTGAAATTGAATCCGAGGCCTCCGTCGGAGACGGGTTTTGTCACCATCGGCCACGCCGTGGATTCCTCGGCGATCATCAGCGCGTCCGGAAATTCGGCGAAAACGGCGGAATTCAGTTTTTGGAAGAACGCGATGGCTTCTAAATTTTCTTTGCCGCCTTTGGAATTCGGGATCCATTCCCCCGGTTCTCTGTCGTAGTCAAGATACAGCATCGAGGCGACCGCGTCGGTGCGCAGACCGTCGATGTGATAATGCCGCATCCAAAACAGGGCGTTGGAGACGAGGAACGACTGGATTTCCGGCCGCCCGACGTCAAAACAGCGCGTCCCCCACGATTTCTGCTCAAAGCGGTCGTCGCCTTGATACTCATAAAGACGCGACCCATCGAAGTCGGAAAGGCCGTGTTCGTCTTTCGGAAAATGAGCCGGCACCCAGTCCATGATGACGCCGATGCCGTTTCGGTGCATCGTATCTACAAAGTACATGAAGTCCTTCGGTTCCCCGAACCGGGACGTCGGCGCAAAATAGCCGCAGACCTGATACCCCCACGAGCCGTCAAACGGGTGTTCCGCGACCGGCATCAG
>JAGHUY010000074.1 GCA_018064545.1 Candidatus Apopatosoma intestinale
CAAGAACTTTTTGGTAACATGAACCGTCCGATCTATACCAAGGTCCGCAATTCCGCACCGACCTATTACAGCGACAGTGCCGTGGTGCGGGATTCTCTGATCGCCGACGGCTGTCGGATCGAGGGAACGGTCGAGAACAGCATTCTGTTCCGCGGTGTCAAGATCGGAAAGAATTCGGTCGTCCGGAATTCTATTCTGTATCAGGACGTGGTGACGGGTGAAAACGTTACGCTGGGTTACGTGATTGCCGATAAGAACGTGGTCGTTCGCGATGGCATCACCCTGTCCGGCGCGGAATCCCTGCCGTTCTATATTGAAAAGGGAAAAATGATTTAAGGAGCAAATTATGAAAAAAGTCCTTTTTGCCGGCGCGGAGGCAATGCCTTTTGCCGCCACCGGGGGGCTGGGCGACGTGATGGGGTCTCTGCCGGGGGCACTCAAAGCCACCCATCCGGACTGGGATGTGCGCGCAGTGATGCCGCTCTATGCCAAAGTGGGCGAAAACTGGCGCTCGCAGATGACGTTTGAGTGCTGGATCATGGTGAACGTCTCATGGCGCCAGCAATACTGCGGCATCTTTTCACTGGAAAAAGACGGCGTAAAGTATTATTTCGTCGATAATGAGTATTATTTTAAACGGGATTCTCTGTACGGATTCTTTGACGACGGAGAACGCTTTGCGTTCTTTTCCAACGCTATTCTGTCACTGATGGGAGCCGTGGACTTTTTCCCGGACGTGTACAGCGCAAACGACTGGCAGACGGCTCTGTCGGTCATCGTCCTCAAACGTCGGCTCGGAACGGTGGACGGCTACCGAGGTGTCAAGGCGGTCTATACGATTCACAACATCGACTATCAAGGCGTTTACGGGAAAAGAATTGCTCGGCGACCTGCTCGGTCTTGACCCGCTCGATGCCTCCAGGGTGGAATTCGACGGGGCGATCAATCTGACTAAGGGTGCGATCCTTTGCGCCGACGCGGTCACGACGGTCAGCGCCCGTTACGCTGAGGAAATCCAGACGCCGTTCTTTGCCCACGGACTTCACGACATTCTGAGGGAACACCGCTTCAAACTGTCCGGCATCGTCAACGGCATTGATACGAGTTTTTACAATCCGAGAACGGACGCGGATATTCCGTTCCCGTTCTCCTATCGCGGTCTTACGGGAAAAAAGAAAGATAAAGCGGTTTTGCAGGAGACGTTCGGCTTACAAAAGAGAGAAGACGTGCCGATCATCGCCATGGTGTCGCGCCTCGCGGATCACAAGGGCTTTGATCTGGTTCGCAAGATCGCCTACGACTTGCTTGGACGCGACATGCAGTTCGTTCTGCTCGGCACGGGCGACTATGACACCGAAAATTTCTTCCGCCGTTTTGCGGCGGAGAACCCCGGCCGCGTCGGCGTCCGGATCGAATACGACCGGAAACTGTCCAAACTCATTTATGCGGGTGCCGATCTCTTTTTGATGCCATCGCGCAGTGAACCGTGCGGACTGGCGCAGATGATCGCATCCCGTTACGGAACGGTCCCGATCGTCCGGGAGGCGGGCGGTCTGTACGATACCATCAAGCCCTATTATGAGGGGAGCGGAAACGGCTTTACGTTCGCCGCATACAATGCCTACGATATGCTGAACGTGATCGATCAGGCGCTGGCTCTGTACCGCTGTGAAGAAGCGTGGACGAATCTTGTCAAGACGGTCATGAAAGTCGATTTCTCGTGGAACGTGTCGGCACGGCGTTATGCCGAATTATTTGAGTCTTTATCCCGATAATACGGGCAAATAGCAATATGGGAGGAAACACAAACCATGGACAAACCATTTACCAAAGACGACGTCCGGCAGGCGCTGGACGGCAAGCTATCCCGCTATTTCGGCGTGTCCGCCGAGGATGCGACCAAAACACAGGTGTACAAGGCGGTCATTCTGACCGTCAAGGATATGCTGACCAATAAGCGGGCCGCTTACCGTCACGCCATGAAGGTACAGAAATCCAAGCGGATTTACTATCTCAGCATGGAATTTCTGCTCGGTCCCAGTCTGAAAAATAACCTGAATAACCTCGGGGCGACCGACCTGTACCGCGATGTTCTGAAAGAGATCGGGTGCAATTTGGAAGAATTCTATGAGATGGAGCCGGACCCGGGGCTTGGCAACGGCGGCCTCGGCCGTCTGGCGGCCTGTTTCATGGATTCGCTCACGACGCTCGATTATCCGGCCACCGGATACTCGCTTTGCTATGAATACGGTCTTTTCAAGCAGAAGATCATCGACGGTAGCCAAGTGGAGATGCCGGACGTTTGGATGCCGGGCGGCGACGGTTGGCTGGTACCCCGCACCGACAAGGCGTTTTCCGTTCGTTTCGGCGGCCGTATCATGGAAAATTGGAATGACGGTCATTGCACGGTCACGCACGTGGATTACGAAGAAGTGCAGGCCGTTCCGTATGATATGATGATCTCCGGGAGTGACTGTAAGGCGGTCAATAACCTCCGCCTGTGGCGTGCCCATGACATTTCCAACTTTAATATGAAACTGTTCACGCAGGGTCAGTATATGCAGGCCATGGAGCGGAACAATATGGCGGAGACGCTGACTAAGGTCCTATATCCCTCCGACGACCATATGGAGGGGAAAATTCTGCGCCTCAGCCAGCAGTATTTCCTCGTTTCGGCATCGCTGCAAAATATCATTGCCGACCATCTGGCACTGTATGGAACATTGGACGGGTTTGAGACGAAAAACGCCATTCATATCAACGATACGCATCCGGCTCTCGTAATTCCGGAAATGATGCGGATTTTCATGGATACCTATTCCTATTCGTGGGAGCGGGCTTGGGACGTGGTGACGAAGACCGTCTCCTATACCAACCACACGGTTCTTCCCGAGGCACTCGAATGTTGGAACGAAGAACTGTTCCGTCTGCGTCTGCCCCGGATCCACATGATCGTGACGGAGATCAACCGCCGTCTGTGTGAAAACCTGTGGAATCTGTATCCGGGTGACTGGGATCGCATTTCCCGCATGGCGATCGTCGCCGGAGGTCAGGTGCGGATGGCCAACATGAGCGTGGTCGGTTCCCACACCGTCAACGGTGTCTCAAAACTTCATTCCGATATTCTGAAAAAAACGGTTTTCAGCGATTTCTATAAGACGACGCCGGAGAAATTCACCAATGTGACAAACGGTAT
>JAGHUY010000061.1 GCA_018064545.1 Candidatus Apopatosoma intestinale
GATTCCATGGAATACTGCCCCTGTTCCCGTTCCAGCGAGACGATCTTGTCTTCACATGAGCGGATCGCCGTTTCCAGTTCCGCCGATTCCGTCCGGATGGCCTCTCGCGCCTCACAGAGCATATCGCAGTTGGCGGCGAGAACCTGCCGTTGCGTGCTCTCGGCCTCGGTGAGTTTCCGCACCATGGCCACGGAGCCGGTGAGGGCGGCCGCCTTTTTCTGCGCTTCGCCCACGGCCGCGTCCGCCGCGTTCCGTTCGGTCTCCCATCTCTTGCCGGCTTTTTCCAGTTCGGCGATCTCCGCCCCGAGTTTTTCGATCTCGGCCCGGCGGGACAGGAACTGACTCTCCGTCGCCACCGATCCGCCCGTGAAACTGCCGCCGGCGTTGATGACCTGTCCGTCGAGCGTCACGATGCGGTAGCGATAATCCAGAGTTTTGGCCATCGCCGAGGCGTGATCCATGGTATCGGCGATGAGAATACGCCCCACCAGACTTTTCACGATACCGCGCAGAGACGCATCACACTTTACCAGCGTACTGGCGACCGCCACGAATCCCTCACGGCCGGCGACGCCGAGTGTGCGGGCATCCAGTTCGGTCCCACGCATCGTGTCGATCGGATAGAACGTGGCACGGCCGGCGTTTTTCCGTTTCAGAAAGTCAATGGCGGATTTCGCACTCATCTCATTTTCCGCCACAATATTCTGCAAATTCTGCCCGAACGCGGTTTCCAATGCCACCGCGTACCGCTCGTCCGCTGAGATCAGTTGGGACAGCGGCCCGTGCAAAACGACTTTTTGGCCGTCTTTGCCGGGGATGCGGTCGGCGGCGTATTCCGTCATCACAAACCGCACCGCACGGGAAAAGCCCTCCAGCAGTTCATCCATGCGGATGAGGTTCTGCATCTTATGCCGGCGCTGGGAAACTTCCAGATAATTCTCGTTTTTCTGCCGCTCCGCTTCCGCACGCGTCTTCTCTTTTTCGGCCTTTTCGGCGTTCACTTTTTCCAGTTCCGAAAGAAGACCGTCTTCTTTTTCTTTCAGCGAAGCGAGTTTTTCGTCCGCTTCCGCCATGCGCTTTTCATAGAGCGCGATGTCGGCATCGTGCTTTTCCGCCGACTCGGCAAGCACGCCGAGTTTTTTCTCATCGGCCTCCCGTTCGGCATTCAGCGCGGAAATCTGTACGCGGGCATCCACCGAGGATTTCCCGAGATCGGCTTTTTTCTGTGCCGTATCGCTGTCGTCGCTCTCGGCTTTGGCAAGCGATTCCCCGTACAAGGCGATCTCCCCGTCCAGTTTCGCGAGTTCCGCCTCTTTTTCCGCTTTTCTCTCTTCGGCGGCGGAGAGTTCGCTCTGCTTGCCGACGAGTTCTTTTTCGGCGGTTTCCGCAAATGCCCGTTCCTCCGTCAGCTTGCCGCACGCTACCTCCCGCTGCTCGGCGTACATGACGTTTTCTTTCTCGCAGACGAGGATGCCGGACTCTTTGCCGTGACGATCCTCGGTGCGCGAAGCGATCTCCGCGGCGATCCGTTCGGATTCTAACCGCTCGGCACTCTGCTTTTCGGAGAGAGCCGTTTCCCTCGCCTCTTCCTCGGCGAGCCGTCCCTCGGCATTTTCGAGATTCTGTGTGGAGACGGCAAACATTTCACGCAGTTCCGCCGTGCGCTTCTTGGCGCCGTCGATGTCGTACAGCGAAAGCGCAATATCGACCGCTTTCTTCCGGTCGTACAGTTCCAGATACTTTTTGGCGCGCGCCGACTCTTTTTCAAGCGGCCCGATCCGGGCTTCCAACTCTCCGACGATGTCTTCCAGTCTCGTCAGATTGGTTTCCGTCTGTTCCAGATTGTGCGTCGCTTCCTGCTTTTGATACTTATATTTGGCGATCCCGGCCGCTTCCTCGAACACCGCGCGGCGTTCCTCGTTCTTGCGGGAGATGATCTCCGCGATCTTGCCCTGCCCGATGATCGAATAGCCGCCCCGTCCGAGACCGGTGTTTAAGAACAGTTCGTGAATGTCCTTTAAGCGGACGGGTTTGCGGTTGATGAAATACTCGCTCTCCCCGACGCGGTAATACCGACGCGTCACGGTGATCTCGTCGTAGTCCTCCGCCGTGAGAATTTTGCCGTCCGGGTCGGAGTTGTCGAACGTCACGGAGACCTCCGCAAAACTCATGGGACTTCTGCCGCTCGACCCGGCAAAGATGACGTCTTCCATTTTGGTGCCGCGGATATTCTTGGACGAAATCTCGCCGAGTACCCAGCGCATGGCATCGGAGATATTCGATTTCCCGCTTCCGTTCGGCCCCACGATCACGGTCAGCCCCTTGTCAAAGGTGATGACGGTCTTGTCGGGGAACGATTTGAAGCCTTGAAGTTCCAACTTTTTCAGATGCAAGAAAGTGTCCTCCCCCTGTTTGGATTGTTACTGCGCACTCTCGCCGAAATATTCCAGTCCGCGACGCGCGGCGGCCTTTTCCGCCTCTTTTTTGCTCTTTCCCTCTCCCGTCCCGATGGGATTGGAGTTGAGGTAGACCCGGCACACGAAAGTCTTGGCGTGATCGGGTCCGTATTCGTCGATGATCTCGTAATGCAGACGGTTGTCTTTGTCCTGCTGAGCGATCTGCTGTAAAAAAGTCTTCGGATCGATGTCGGTGATGCTCTCCCCGTTCATCGTCTTCTCAATGTCCTGCTTGATAAACGGCAGGACGAACGCGCGTGCCGCCTCCATGCCGCCGTCGATGAACAGCGCGGCGATCAGGGCTTCAAAGGCGTTTTCGAGGATCGTCGGTTTTTCCGCGCCGCCGTGTTCCTGTTCCCCTTTGCCGAGAAGCAGGTAATCGCCGAGAGAAATCTCCTTGGCAAAAGCCGAGAGAGACACCCCGTCCACGACCGTGCGGCGGATGAAAGTGAGATCGCCCTCCTGATTTTTCGGATATTCAAAAAAGATATATTCGCTCGTAATGACGGACAGCACGCTGTCGCCGAGAAACTCCATCCGTTCGTTGGACTGCGTTTCCGCCTCCTCCCGATGCTCATTCACATAAGAGGAATGGCGCAGGGCTTCCAGCAGGACTTCCGGGCGGTGAAAGGTATACCCGATCCTCTCTTCCAGTTCCGACGGGTCACGGGGAAGCGCCGCCGGCTCTTTTTGTTTTCTCATGGTCATATCTCTCTCCCTATTCTTGTCCGGCCGATGCCGCGTTTTCCGCGAGATGTTCGGTGATCTCCCGGATCACACCGGTCCCGGCATAGGCCGCCGCCTGACGGATCGCGTTTTTGACCGCGTTCGCGTCGGAGTTGCCGTGCGCCTTGATGACGGGTCGCGCCAATCCCAAGAACGGCGCGCCGCCGTATTCCTTGGGATCAAAGAACCGATTCAGCTTATCGAATTTGTTTTTCAGAATCCGGGCCGCCAGTTTTTCGATCGGGTTTCCGCCCCGGACGGTCTCCGTCAGTTTCTGCATGGAGAACCGTGCCAGTCCCTCGCTGGATTTCAGCGAAATGTTGCCGGTAAAGCCGTCGCAGACCAGCACGTCGCAAGGGGCAAACGGAATATCCTTGCCCTCGACGTTGCCGATGAAGCGGATGTCCGACCGCGCGGAAAGCGCCTGATACGTTTCGACCGCAAGCGGCGTTCCCTTATGCGGCTCTGCCCCGTTGTTGAGCAGCCCCACCGTCGGCTCTTCGATGCCGAAGACGTTTTTCATATAGCAGGTGCCGAGCGTGGCGAACTGCACTAGATATTCGCTCGTCACCGTGACGTTGGCACCGCAGTCGAGCATCAGAATGGGTTTTTCATACGGAAAGACCATGCCGAGTGCCGCGCGCCGCACGCCGGGAATCCGGCGGCAGATCAGCGTCGCGCCGGTGAAAAGCGCACCGGTGTTCCCGCAGGAGACGGCCGCGTCGCCCTCCCCGTCTGCCAACATCCGAAGCGTTTTGGCCATCGAAGAGGGGTGTTTGGAAGAGGCCGCCAGCATGGGGCTGTCCTCCATGGAGATAAACGCCGGCTCGTGTACGACCGTAAAATCGCCCCGGTCGGCGCCCGCATCGGAAAGAGCCGCGGCGATTTTCTCCTCATCCCCGACGAGCGTGATCTCCACGTCCCGATATTCGGCCCTCGCCAAAACCGCACCGCGCACGATTTCCGCGGGTTCGCGATCCGCGCCCATGACATCCAGCAGTATTCTCATGTTCCCCTCCGACGTTTATAAATATAATAATACTATTTTATTATACACTCTCCTATTTCTCTTTTCAATAG
>JAGHUY010000030.1 GCA_018064545.1 Candidatus Apopatosoma intestinale
ATGATGTCGTTGGAGGTAAAAACGGTCAGCACCGACACGGTGAGATAGAGATAGAAAAAGAGCCGGAGTTGACTGGTTCCCGCATATCGGAGTGCGATATGTGCCATATAGCGGAAGAATCCGACCTCGTCCAGATAGACGGACAGGATCGTCATGGAAATAAAGAGTACGGCGATTTTCAGCGGGTTGATTGCGGTGTCGGCGACCAGAGCCGAGGCAACGGCTCCTGCGTCGGCCAGTCCGAAGACCAGCAGGAGCAAAGCACCGAGCAGAACGATAAGCCAGTAAGAGTCGAAAGAGAATCGCTTGATCCGAATCTGCGGAAAGAAGATCACATCGGCGATCATCAGCGCGCAGGCGCCGAAAGAGATGAGCAAGGTGGCTGTCATAATATCCTCGAAAAAACAGAAGTGTGTCGGATTTCTCCGACATCAAGGGTTGATTATAGCACTCTTTTCTTTGGGATGCAAGGGGTTTTTAAATCATTTTTTACCCATTTATTGCATTTATCGCATGACCGTCGCCGCGAGGGCGGCGGCACTGTACAAAAATAAAATATCCGGGTCGGATTCCCCGATCAGTTCCGGAATGCCGGTGAGCAGGCGGTGGGAGAGATAGCGAGTATCGACGAGCCATATCCGCTCGTAGCCGCCGACGAAAAGCGGGGCAAGCGAAGAGGCAAAGGAGTCGCGGAACAGGATCAGAGACCGTCCGTTTTCGCAGAGCGGGTTTTCTATGCGGACGAGAGCCTGTGTACCCGCGAGAAAGAGAGAATAGCCGACGCCGGGCGTTTTCTGATACAGGTCTCCTTTTTTGGCAACGATCCCGTTTTCGCCCATTTCATAGAAAAAAACGGAACAGGCGTCGAGGACGGGACTGCATAGATAAACCGTATTCTCCCATCGGTTTTCCCGAAAAGCGGTTGCATCTTCCATTTTGACCCCCATCGTTTGGGCGATCCGATCGGCGATCGGATATAGGTTCTCCTGCCGCCAATGCCGGTCGCCCGGATAGTAATCGGACTCGGAAAGCAGGGGGAAAAGCGGGATTTCTTTTGCGTTTTCCGGGGCGTTATCCCTTGCAAGATCCAGCAAAATGGAATAGAATGATTTATTTTCTACATCCGTATAATATTCTTTGTCGGGGATGACGGCATAGTAGATCGGGGCGTCCGGAAACAGGGCGGCTTCCGTACACCATAGCCGGACATTGTCGCGGGCAAGCGATTCCCGCCACGATGATTCAGCCGAAAGGCCATTTCCTTTTCCGCACAGGAGCAGGACAAGAAAGCAGAAAAAAACGACAGTGGAAAAAATGCGTTTCATAGGCGATCCTTTTTCTTTTTATCTTGCCCCGCAGAACGGAAAAAATGTGAAGACCCGGCTAAAAGCCGGATCTTCTGGGACAGGAATCACCCGCGCAGGCGGAAAGCAGGAGCAGGATCAGGAGTAGTGGCAAAAGACAACCGCATCCGGAGCCGCTTTCGTCGCAACGGCGGCGGTTCCCGAAGCCGTCCGAAACGGCGTTGTCGGAAAGATAGGTTTCGTCCGG
>JAGHUY010000266.1 GCA_018064545.1 Candidatus Apopatosoma intestinale
CGCTCCGCCCCTCTCTCCTTCACCCCGCAGGGCATTTATCTGTTCTTTCATACTCAATTATTTTTTTGAAATCTTGGTCTCACATCATTTACAAATACACATGTATTTTCCGGATGCAATATGATACAATTGTATTATAGATTTGAAGGAGGATCAAATATGATTTTGAATGCGTTGGATGAGGTTTTGTTTTGGGATGATATTGACACTTTGAAATCAACTACAAAGCAACTCGATGAAAAATATTATCCGCATGATTATGAAAGTTTTCATAAAAAATATGATATGTTTTTCAAGTCGGTTATCCCTAACAAAGCAGAGTTTATTCGCCGGTTAAAGCACTATGCCGAGGCCGGAAAGCCCATTTGGATTTCGGGGAGGAATGAACTCTGTGATGATATCGATACTGATTCGATGATTAAGGCGATTTCGGTAAGCTCCAAAATCGGTAACGGAGAACAAAAGGCCGGACAAGCGTCAAAATATCAGGAAAACGATCCTGCATTTTGGAATTTCTATACTCAAAACATCTTTCATCAGCAAGAAAACCGTATTCTTGAACTGACGGTAGGCGCAGGCGGCGGAACAAACGCCGTTATGAAAGAAATGACCGATCGCGATTATTATATGGGAGTCGATATTGATTTTGTTTGCGCCAAAAATGCCGATGCTCTTGCTAAATACTATAATGTAAACGGATTAGGCGTTACCGCATCGCTATGGAAACTGCCTTTTGATGATTGTATGTTTACATCGGTTTGCTCAAATCAAGGCTTGGAAGAATGCCGGGAAATCCCCACAATGTTAAAAGAAGCATACAGAGTATTACAGCCCGGAGGGAAAATCGTTTTGCATTGCGGGAATATCGATAAAATGCAGTCGTATGATAGATTTGACCAATACGGCTTTTCGGAGGACGAAATGATATATTGGGCAAAAAGGATCCGAATGTACTCGTCCGCTGATGGCGTGGAAGAACTGCTGAATCATGTCGGATTCAAATTTGTCAAACGAATGTTTGATGAAAAACTGGGGAGTATTCTTGTGTATGAAAAATAAGAATTAAAACTCCATCTAAACTAAACCAAGCAGAAAAGCCGAAAAAAGCATTACCGAAAGCAAAAGCGAGGGCGCGTGGCCCTCGCTTTTTGTAGTTTATGAATTCATTTCTTTATCATATTCGGTCAACCTGTTCACCACCGCAATAAAGCGCGGGTGGTTGCGAATAGAGTCATAACGTTCCTGTTTTAATTTGCAAAGCGTATTATAGCATTTGGAATGAGTCCAGTTTTCTGTATAATACGTATCTTGACTTGCATATTCATAAGTCAGCTTATCGGTAAAAATAGACGTGTAATGCTTTCCGTGGTCGTTTTGAAACGACTTATCGCTTTCCACCGCGTGATAACACATTTTTTCAAGAGAATCCAGCGTTTCTTCTTCCTTTCCCTGCGCTATCTGATACGTGGATAAAAACCGATAATTATCCGACACGAATGCGTGATAAATCATAAGATTATCACCGTAGATCATTTGATAAAGCTGATTTGCCACCTTAAACATTTCTATTTTTTTATCCCACGTGGAACGATCGTTGGGAAGATCGTTGTGAGTTGCATATTGTCTTATCGCGTTTGCGAGGCAAAAAGTCAGTCTGTCAATTTGTTCCTGCACATATAGCTCCGTATTCCCATCCCCAATGCCGCAGGCTTTTTCGAACTCGCGGCAAAACCTCATTTCGGGAATTCTGTTTATAATTTCTGTCATTTTGTCAGTATTGCCGTTACGCAGATAGAGATCAATTAGTGTGCCTGTTGCGTTATGGCGAATATACTCATTCTCGCATCCCGCAATGACGGAATCACATAGGTTTTTTATCTCGTCAAAAAGATTGCTTTCCTGTGTGTCCCGCCATTTATAATACAGATATGAGGCAAGTCTCTCTTTGATCCAATAATCCGACGGAAAACGGGAGTATGCTTTTCTGGCAAAAGCGATAAACTCATCAACCGAAGCACCGACCGTAGCAAGACGATGCACTTCGTTTTTGATGTTTTTAAGCTCTGCTTCTCTTTCGGAAATCTTATAACCGAGAAGTTCGTCTGTGCTTACAGAAAAGAAATCGGCAAGCACGGGGAGCAATTCGATGTCGGGATAACTGCCTCCCGACTCCCAGCGTGAAACAGCCTGCGGTGTTACACCGATGGCGGATGCAAGAGTGTCCTGCGTGATTTCGTTTTCTGTGCGAAGTTTTTTGATGATCGTACCAATTTTAATGTTCAATAGCATACCTCCAAAAATGTGATTTGATTGTGTTTTGTAAGCTTACGAGAAGATTATACCATTTGATCGGCACCATTTCAATTATCAATTGGTTGTTAAACTTGTAAAGCGTTGATTGATACAATTCGAGTTTATTGACATCCGAAAAGCACAATATGAAGTTTGGAATAAAAAAAGACGGTCAAACAACCGTCTGTTTTTTGGTGCGGGTAAGAGGACTTGGTCTCGCGGCTCGACGCCGCTCGGTCTTCCGCGGCTCTGACGTCCTGTTGTCACTACGGTGAACCCCCAAACCGCGCGAGCGCGATTCGGGGAACCCCCTATGACTCAATCATCGCTCGGCGGCGCTCGCTCGCTTTCGTTAAGTGACTGCCACTCCTCGCCCTCTCTGCACCTGCCGCCCGGCAGCGTTCGGGCTCGTCCCCATTCAGGTCGTCATTCACTACCGCTCCCCTTCAAGTCCTTCCTATGAAAAAAAACAGACGGCCAAATGACCGTCTGCTTTTTTGGCAGGGGCGGAAGGACTTGGTCTCGCGG
>JAGHUY010000117.1 GCA_018064545.1 Candidatus Apopatosoma intestinale
AACGCCATCAAAACTTTCAGTTCTTCCGTGTCGCGGCCGAGTGAAATACGCGGTTGATCGTGATTGCCGGTCACAAAGGAGATATACCCCTTGTCAAGCGTTCCGTCGAGCCATGCGAGATAATCCTCGGTAAAACGGGATAGAATGCCCCGCCCGGCTTTCCGGAAATAGTTATAATAGCCGATCTCCGGTTTTTCCCGGCGGAAAAGCGAACCGCCGGTGAGAAACATATCAAAATGGAACCCGGCATCAAGCGCCAAAAGAGGCCGGCTCCATTCCGGAAACAGCACACACTCGGGATATTTTTCATCAAAGATCGCACGCACCTCGCGCCAAAACCGCTTGTTCGCGCTCCCGTCGGGGTCATCCTTGACGACGAAAGCCGCCATATCCACGCGGAAACCGTCGCATCCCAGGGAAATCCAATAATCCATGACGTCCAGCATGGCCTGCTTGTTGCGCAGACAGACGGGATCGTCCGGCGACTTCTGCCAAGGTTCGGTCGGGTGTGCAAAGCCGTAGTTGATCGCCGGCTGAGTCTCGTAATAACTGCGATAATATCGGTCTTTCCGCCCGTCTGTGATCCGGCATAACCGGTCAGACTCGACGTTCGGATCGTCACACCAAATAAATGTGTCGGAGTATTCGTTCCGCTCTTTTTCGCAGGACTTCCGGAACCACGGGTGCTCCACCGACGTGTGGCATGGCACGAGGTCGGCGATCACGCGGATTCCCTTTTCGTGAGCAACACGACAGGGGCGTGCAAAGTCCTCATTGGTCCCATAGCGCGGTGCCACGCGATAATAATCGGAAATGTCATAACCGGCATCGGCAAACGGACTTTCATAAAACGGATTCAGCCAGATCGCCCGGCATCCCAAGTCCTTTACGTAATCCAGTTTTGCGATCACGCCGTCAAGATCGCCGATCCCGTCCCCGTTCGTATCGTAGAACGATTGCGGGTATATTTCATAAAACACCGCGTCGGAAAGCCATGTCGGCTCTTTTCTTGCCATACCGCTCGCCTCTTTTCTTTTTTTACAGTATATCATTTTTTCGCCCGAATCGTCAAGAACCTCGTGCACGGCTCTTGCTTTTTCGATAAAAAAAACTATAATAGGAAAAAGAAAAACAGTTTTATCTAAAACAAAAGCACCGGCTTTCGCCGGAGAGGAGGCAACATGAACGCGATTGCGTGGATCATCACGGTTTTTTCCGTTCTCGCCGCGCTGGACCGTATTTTCGGCAGTCGGCTCGGACTGGGAAAGGAGTTTGAAAAGGGATTTCAGCTACTCGGCAGTATGGCGCTTGCCATGATCGGTATGATCGTCATCTCGCCGCTCATCGCCGATCTGCTCTCCCCCTGCTTTGATTTTCTCTATCGGACGCTCGGCATCGATCCGTCGATCATTCCCGCCTCGCTGTTTGCCAATGACATGGGCGGTGCTCCGCTCTCCACAGAGGTCGCACGGAATTCCGCCATCGGTTCCTTTAACGCGCTCGTCGTCTCCTCCATGATGGGTTGTACCATCTCGTTCACGCTCCCCTGCTCCATGGAGATCGTCAAAAAAGAGGCGCATCACGACATGATGCTCGGCTATCTGTGCGGCATCGTCACGATCCCCGTCGGGTGCCTTATCGCCGGGATCGCGCTTCGGCTGAACGCAAAATTGCTTCTGCTCGATCTGCTCCCGCTTACCCTGTTCGCGGGCATCATCGTATGCGGTCTTGTCTTCTGCCCCAAGGTCTGTGTCAAAATTTTCTCGGTCATCGGTTATCTCATCAAAGTCCTCATCACCGTCGGTCTCGTTCTCGGCATCATCTCCCATATGCTCGGCTATGAGCCTATCAAAGGGCTGGCCTCTCTCGAAGAGGGGGCGCTCGTCTGTGTCAATGCCGCCGTCGTCATGACGGGTGCTTTCCCCTTGATGTTCCTGCTCTCCCGCGTGCTCAAAAGGCCGCTCCGCGCCTTTGGTGCCAAGATCGGCATCGGGGAAAGAGCCGCCATGGGCTTTGTCGCCACCCTCGCCACCGCCATGTCCACTTATGAGATGATGAACGATATGGACCGAAAAGGCGTCGTCCTCAACTCTGCGTTCCTGATTTCCGCCGGTTTCACCTTTGCCGGACATCTCGCCTTTACCATGGCGTTCGATGCTTCCTACGTCCCCTACGTCATCCTCGCCAAACTGAGTGCCGGCGTGCTTGGCTTGGGCCTCGCCTTGCTCCTCTGGCCGCGCTTCCGCTCGGCGGAACACGAAAAAACCGAAATCGAAGTCGCTTGACGAAGCAAACAAGAAAAAACACCGACGCTCCAAAATGGGAACGTCGGTTTTTCTTTATTAGAGGTTGGCAAACAGGGAGAGATTCTCAAAGGAGGGCTGATACTTACCCGCTTCAATGCCGTGGATGATCTCCACCACGCGGTCATTGACAGGGGTGGGAACACCGACCTTTCTGCCGTAAACACTGACAACGCCGTTGATGGCTTCGACCTCGCATGGCTTGCCTTTTTCAATGTCTTGCAGCATGCTGGCACGAATCAGACGGTGTTTTTTGATGGCAATCGGGATGATGAAGAACGAAATTTTCTGACGGAGAGAGCTGTGATAATTCAGCAACTTCACAACGTCTTTTCCCTGGATGGGCTCAATATGAACGCCGCCGGCCTCGGTGGAATCAATGATCTCCTTGATGATGGCCTGCGCATACTTGCGTGCCACTTTATTGTCGGCCACCTCACCGAAATTGCAACCGAGAACGGCGCTCATACCGCTGAAAGCGGAATTGACAAGCAATTTGCTCCAACGAACGCCGATAAAGTTTTCCTCCACTTCGACTTTGCCCATCAGGGAGAGCAGACGGACGGTCTCGGTAAAATGAGCGTCGGCCTTTCCCTTTTCTGTCAAGGCACCGAGCGCAAACACAAGGGCATCCGGCTCGGAGGTAAGACGGCTGACGCCGGGGTCTTCCAGCTGTGCGCCCCAGCCAATGGCACAACCGTAGGTGCGATCCTCTCCGATGACCTCCGAAACGGACTGCTCCGGCAAGCCGTTCTGCATCGTGCAGATGACGCCGTCGTCGGCAAGATAAGCGGTAAGCTTTTCCACCACGGCACGGTTTTCCAGTTGCTTGGTCATCAGAAAAATAATATCGTATTTCCCGCTCATCTCATCGGGCAGAAGTGCTGTGACGGGCTGAACAAACTCGGCCTTTCCGACGATCTTCGCGCCATCTTTCTTCAAGGCTTCTATGTGCTTCTGATTGCGATTGATTAAATCGATCTGCTCACCGGCGCGGGTGATGTATGCGCCGAGAACGGTGCCGAGCGAACCGGCCCCATAAATAGCTGTTCTCATGATGATTTCCTCCCTATTCTCACTTGCTGGTAAGACGCTTCTTGCCCAAGCAGAAACGCTTTATTCTCGACAACAGTATAGCACAAAAACAGGATGATTGCAATAGGATTTCTGAATTTTTCACGCATATTTTTTAAAAAGCGTGAAAAGACTCTTGCAATTTCTGTGAGTTTCTGTTATAATATAAACACGCATGATGCGAATATTGTGTGCAGAAAGCAGGTGGTGGTTTGAGCAAATACGATATTGCGAATGACGTATTTGACACAGTCGGAGAAATTGTCAAAAAATCCGATTTTATTGCTGCCGGACTGAAAGAACATGATGTGTACTCCCTGTATAATCACGGTTATATTGAGCGTGTCAAAAATGGTTATTATAAACTATCTGCCGGGGATGATCCGAAAGAAGAGCATCTTCTTGCCAGACTGATGACGCAAGGCGTCGTCTGCGTTGAATCTGCGCTGTTTTTCTATGGTTACAGCGATTTTGCTCCGCGCGAATGGACGATCGCCGTTCCACGTGCCTATTCCAGAACGGTCAAAGCCATACAGGAAAAAGTGCCGGTCAAGGCATATTACGTTCAAAATGACGTTTATCACCTCGGAGAAACCACAGGTATTTTCAACGGTGTCACGCTCCCCGTTTATGATCGTGAGCGCACGATATGTGACTGTTTCAAATACCGCACCAAACTGGATAATGAGATTTTTAACAAAGCGGTCAACGCCTATGTGGCTGACACAAAGAAAAATCTTGCCAACCTTTCCAAATATGCGAAAGAGATGGGCGTTTATACAAAGATGATGAACGTAATGGAGGTGCTTCTCAATGGCTGATATCGGTGCGTCCGTGCTTGCACGACTCAAAAACAAAGCCGCCGAAAGCGGCAGAAGCTATCAGCTTTGTATGCAGTTGTTTTGTCAAGAAGAATTTTTGCGCCGTCTTGAAAAGTCCGCATACGCTGAAAACCTCGTGTTGAAAGGCGGTCTGTTCATCTATTCCATTACGGATTTCGATAGTCGCGTGACCGCCGATGTAGATTTTCTCTTGAGAAGAATCCCAAACACCCCGGAACAACTGGAAGTAATTCTGAAAGAAATCATAGCAACTGACACAGGAAACGATTTTATTACTTTTGAAATTAAGGATGTATCTCCCATTGCAGTGGCAAAGAAATACGCCGGGATCGGGGCTTCCCTTGTGGCAAAGATCAAGAACACAAAAACGCCTTTTGGCATCGACTTCGGCGTTGGCGACGTGATCGTGCCAAGACCGGAAAAGCGAAAGATTCCAACGCAACTTGACGATTTCGCCGCCCCGACGGTCAACACCTATTCGCTGGAAACGACGGTTGCCGAAAAACTCGACGCGATCCTTTCTCTGATGGAATTTTCTAGCCGGATGAAAGATTATTACGACCTTTACTACCTTGCAAACAAGTTCGATTTCGACGGCGCGACGCTGACGGAAGCGCTGAAAAAGACCTTTGAAAACCGTGGGCACTACTTCACCGTGGAGCAGTTCGAGCAGGTCATGGACTTCGGCAACGACGACGCTATGCAGAAAAAATGGAAAGCGTTCTGCCGGAAAATCGACACGAAGACCGATGATTTCGATACGGTGCTGAGGACGATCAAAGAGTTTTTGAGTGAGCCATATAAAGCGGCAATAAAAGCTTAATTCAATCCCATTTTTGGCAAAACCCGAAAGTAAAAAAATACAGGAGGAATAACGGCAATGTCTTTTAGTAAAACAATTCAAATGTTTATATTTGATGGGAACCCAAATGGACGGATTATGTGCGAATTATCAAATTGGAATGGACGCGTATATAAAGTATCTCGAAATGAGCTTATTGAGTTTGCAAAACGCGATGACTCGGAAAATACAGGAGTATATTTTTTAATTGGAAGAAATGAAAACAATGTAGATACGGTATATATCGGAGAAGCGGAAAAAATGTTGACGAGGCTTAAACAACATTTGAAAGATGCTGAATACTGGAATGACTGTATTATTGTAATTAGCAAAGATAATCTGTTGAACAAAGCACACGTAAAATATCTTGAAAATAAATTTTATTCACTTGCTAAAGATGCAGACAGATCCATTGTTATTAACAATACGGTTCCGACCTGCTCTTCAATTTCAGAATACGACGAGGCTATGTTGCAGGAATTCATCAGCAATACAAAACTGCTTGTGAATACTCTTGGATACAAAACTTTTGATACCATCGAAGAAAGTTCATTAAAGAGGCAAAATAATCAAGTTGAGTTTTACATAAAAGCAGCAAGAGGTGCGGACGCAAAGGGGATAGTTGTTTCGGACGGTTTCGCTGTTCTTAATGGATCGGTGATCGCAACTTCAACCGTGCAAAGCATGGCTCCAAGCATGATACGCTTACGAGAAACCCTTTTTGAAAAAGGGATTATTGATGCAAATTATATGTTTACAAAGGACCACATCTTTTCCAGCCCATCATTAGCAGCTGCTGTCGTTATGGGACGTAACGCCAATGGAAGAACTGAGTGGAAAACTTTCGACAACAAGCCGCTAAAAGAAATTGAAGAAAGTCAAATATGAGCAAAAGAGCTAGCTGAAATCAAAATCAGTTAGCTCTGATCTTTTGAATAATGGAATTTTGTTGTCAATCTGTTGTCACAGTTCCCGGAAAATCTGACTTTGGCAGGTATTCACCGAGAAAAGTGACTCCGTGTGTAGCTTAGCACCCGAATTTTTCCTGTAATTAGCAAAAAATGGAGTAGTATAATAA
>JAGHUY010000329.1 GCA_018064545.1 Candidatus Apopatosoma intestinale
GTCAAGAGAATGAACTCCGCCGGTGACGACATCACCGTCCGCAACGGCTTCTTCATTCCGGCCGGTGAGATCAACTTCATGCCCGGTATGAAGAACGCGACGTCCGAGTTCATCACCGGTCCGTCTTCTCTTGTCGACGTGGCCATCGGCCCGAACGGCATGTGGTCCGTTCTCGACCAGAAACGCTCCCGTATTTATACGTACGATGCCGAAGGCAACCTGCTCTTCGCGTTCGGTGACATCGGCCACCAGCTTGGCAACCTGTCTCAGCCGACGGCCATGACGTATTTCGGTGCCGATCTCTATGTTCTGGACAGCGGGATCACGATTTATAAACGCACCGAATACGGAGACGTCATCGACAACGCTCTGTACTATAACAGAATCCGCAATTACTCTTCTGCTTTGGAAAACTGGCAGGAGATTCTGAAACGTAACAACAACTTTGACGCGGCTTACGTCGGCGTCGGCAAGAACCTGTATTCGCAGGGACATTACGCCGAGGCCATGGAGTTCTTCAAAACGGCCAACGACACCGAAAACTATTCCGAAGCGTTCAAGGCTCTGCGCCGTGAATGGGTCGGCAAATACTTCCTCGTTGTGGTCGCGGTGATCGTCGTTGTTCTTGTTCTCGTCGTCAAGGGTCTTTCTTACGTCGGCAAGGTCAACAAGGCGGGCGACACCAAAGTGGGGAAGCGCACGTTCAAGGAAGAACTGCTGTACGCTTTCTACGTGATGGTGCATCCGTTTGACGGCTTCTGGGATTTGAAACATGAAAAATGCGGCTCCGTCCGTGCCGCCATCGCGGTTCTGGTTCTGGCCGCGGCCAGCTTGGCGTACAAGAACGTCGGCTCCGGTTACCTCTATTCCGCGACCACTTCCGGAAAGGGTACCTCCGTCGGCTCTGTCTTTACCGGTATTGCCAGCGTGGCAATCCCGTTGCTTCTCTGGTGTATCGCCAACTGGTGTCTGACCACGTTGTTTGACGGCGAAGGGACGCTCAAAGATATTTTCATTACGTCCTGCTATTCGCTGATGCCGATTCCGGTACTCATCATCCCGACCACCATCGCGTCCAACTTCTTGACGCTGGACCCCGCCGAAAACAACTTTGTCACGTTGCTTACCGGTCTTGCTCTGGTCTGGGTCGGTCTGCTCTTATTCTTCGGCATTATGACCACGCACGGTTACTCCATGGGACTCAACATCGGTATGACGATCCTAACCATCGTAGCCATGCTCTTTATCGTGTTCCTTTGCATGCTTTTCACCAACCTGATTACAAGAATGGTAAGCTTTATTACCGATATTGTTCTTGAAATCTCGTATCGCAGTTATTAAACGGAGGGAGGAAAAAGAATATGAAAATGAAAAAAATTCTTTCGGTCATTCTGGCCGCCCTCACGATAGCGACGGTATGCGCTCTGCCGTTCTCCGCCGATGATATCGCCATTGAAAACTACTACACCACCGAGTATACGGCTGAACAGGATAAGGTCGATACGATGACCCTTGTTTACAGCAGTAAGGAATACGGATACGATATGTATCTGGATCCCCGCTCGGGCGAGTTCGCCATTCTGAACAAAAAGACGGGCGAATACACGTTCTCTAACCCGTACGATGTGGCCGCCAACGTAACGATCAACAGCGGTGCCGAAAAAGTACGCTATTCGCTTCTCAGCCAAGTCATGCTGAAATACACGGACACCAGCACGGAAAGCAGTGCGTATATGTCCAGTTACGAGCATGCGGCCATGATGGGCGATCAGATCAGCTATACGCAACTGGCCGACGGTATCCGCGTGGAATACGCGCTCGGTACCGTGGAATCCAAGCGACTGCTTCCTCACTGGATCGAAGCGGAACGCTTTGAGACCAAAATTCTCGCTCCTTTGAAAGCGGCTTCTGCTCTGATGACGGACGATGAAAAGTTCATCTACAACAACCTGACCACGTCCTATTATTCCTACAAGGATCAGACGGATGAGAGAAACGAAAGTTCGGTCGCCGGTTGGCGTAAGACGTATCCGTGTCTCTCCAACAACCACGAAATGAAGATTTATACCATTGCCACGGATAAAAACGCCATCCGTAAGCAGGTAGAATCCCTGATCCGTAC
>JAGHUY010000332.1 GCA_018064545.1 Candidatus Apopatosoma intestinale
CGTCAGAGCCGAGGCGTGACCGAGCCGGGCGGGGGTTCCCCGAATCGCGCTCGCGCGGTTTGGGGGTTCGCCGCATGCGAGACAGGTGGCACGGCTTGCCGTGACGGATGAGGTTGGAGTTGGAAGAGAGGGCTGTAAAACCCGTTTTACAGCCCTCTCTTCCTTTCTTATTTCATCGACACGACGTTGATTTTCTTATAAATTTTCTCGTTCACGGGATAGCAGACGCAGTTGGATTCATAGGCGTCGAGCATCTCGGTGTACTCGTTGAAATGCTGAGTGGTCGAAGACTTCGCCACGTCCTAGTAGCGGAAGATCTGATTGCCGACCGTCGTCTCGCCGTAGAGGGTATCCTCGTCGAAACCGAGGCGGCGGATCAGGCAGAAATAGCCAAGTTCGTCGTCGTAATCGCCGGTGAGCATCTCGCTGGTCTCCCCCTCATCGAGGCCGGAAACGCAGTAGGCCACAAAAGAACTGACGGCGTCGTTCGTCGCCGAACCGATGATCTGAGAATGAGCGTCAAAGTAGAGTTCGCTCGCCATCTTGTCGCTGCCGTAACGGCGGATCACGTCGTCGATGTTCTCGCCGGCATCCAGTGCCGCTTTCGCCTCGCCGATCTTTGTCATTGCTTCGGCCTCGGAGCGGGCGTCGCCCTTCGTGTAGGTCACGAGCACCTGCTTTGCGTGGTAGTAATTGCGTTCGGCAAAGGAGGCAAGGTCGGGCTTGATCGCGCGTTTGAGGCGCGACGTGAGAAGTTCGTGCAGATAGGAGTAGCGGAAATATTCCTCCGACACGCCGATCCGGCTGAAAAACTTGGCGTATTCGCTCTCGGCGGTCTCATCGGGAATCTCCGTCACGTCGGTGTTGCCCTGTTTGGCAAGATACTTCTTGATGATTTCTTTATAGTTTTTCGAAAAAGCACCGTAGTCCTCGTCCGACAGACCCACGCCGTAGCGTTCCGCCAGCGCATTCATCGCGTAGAATTCGATCATTTCGTCCTCGATCTTCTCCTTGATGGCGGCGGTCTGCTCGTCTTTGGTCGTGAAGAACGTGTTCTCGTCCTCGTCTTCAAAAATACCGGCGCCGATCAGTTTGCGATAATAGTCGAACAGACCGTAATACAGACCGAACGGGACGAGGTATTCCTGTTTGCCCTCGCCGACGTCGATGACGATGCGGAGCACGTTATCGACCGACACCCGCGTACCGAGCCCGTTATAGAGGCCGGGTTTCTTTTCGCATCCGACCAGTGTCGTAAAGACGCACAGGACGGCCAAAAGGAGACAGA
>JAGHUY010000346.1 GCA_018064545.1 Candidatus Apopatosoma intestinale
GGGACGTCGGGAAACGGGAAAACAACGCTTCTGCGCTGTCTGAACTTTTTGGAGATCCCCGATAGCGGAACCGTCACCGTCGGCGAAGAGACCGTGTTTGACGGAAGCGAGAGCGGGGTTCCGGAGAGTGTTCTGCGGAAAAGACGGCTGAATTTCGGGCTTGTCTTCCAGAATTTTAATCTGTTTTCCCAGTATAACGTCCTCGAAAACGTGAAACTCGCCAAACTGCTGTTGATCAAAGAGGAAGCAAAGTCCCGCGGAATAGACAAAGCCGCATTTCTCCGGGCGGAGCGGGAAGCCTGTGACCGGGAGGCGAGACGGCTTTTGGAAGAAGTCGGGCTCGGAGATAAACTGGGCTTTTATCCCTGCGAACTGTCCGGCGGCCAGTGTCAGCGCGTGGCCATCGTGCGGGCGTTGATGCTCTCCCCCGCGATCCTCTGTTTTGACGAGCCGACATCCGCGCTGGACCCGCTTCTGACCGGAGAGGTTTTGCGCGTGATCCGGAACCTGAAAGATTCCGAACGAACGATGATCATTGTGACGCATGAGATGGAATTTGCCCGCGGGGTCGCCGATAAGATCATCTTTATGGACGAGGGACGGATCGAGGAAGAGGGGACGCCGGAGGAACTGTTCGGCAACCCGAAAAACGAGAAAACCAAAGCGTTTTTGGCAAATTACAGATAAAAATATCCCGCCGGTTGACATGTACACGGCGGGAGTTTTTATTGTTGTATTTCACCTTGTTTGTCCTTTTCCTCCAAGACGCGGTTGACTTTACGCTTGATAAAGACAAAGAGCACGGCAAACAGCGGAACGCCGATCAGCATACCGACAAACCCGAGTAGTCCTGACATCAGAACCGTCGCGATCATGACCCAGACGGGGGCGAGATCGGTGGTGGAGCCGAGAACCTTTGGGGTGATATAGTTGCCCTCGATCTGCTGGACGACGACGCTCATGATGAGGAACCAGATGACGTCGACCGGGCTGACGAGGAAGATGATGAATGCGCCGATGACGGCACCGATGATCGGCCCGAAGAACGGAATGACGTTGGTCACGGCGATGATCAGACTGATCAGCGGATAATACGGCGTACCGATGATGGCCATGATGATAAAGCAGGCGACGCCGAGTAAGAGAGAATCGACGATCGTGCCGAAGAAATAGCCGCTGAACTTCTCGTCGACGATTTTCACGTCACGGATCAGATTCTGATAGCGTCTGTCGTTTAACAGGGAACGGCAGATTTTTTTCATCATCGCACCGAGTTGCTCTTTGGCAAAGAGAAAATAGACGGAGAGCGCGATGCCGAGCAGGGAGTTTTTGAGGGCGGTCAGAACGCCGGAGAGTGCGCCGGTCACGGCGGGCACGGCTTTGACGATCCATTCGGAAACGTCGTTGACCAGATTCCGCAGAAAATCCGTCAGTTTGGCGATCGGTCCGGCAAAAATGGGATTTTCGGCCGACAGGCCGGAGAGCCAGCCGTTGACGGAGGCGATATAACCGGACAGATTGTCCATAAAATCTTTGCCGCCGGAGAAGACCTGCGGGATCAGCAGGACGAAAAAGCCGGAGAGAAAGGACAGAAAGACGATATATGTCGCCGTAACGGAAAGTGCCCGGCGGGCGCGGTGCTTGTTCTTTTTCTCCCCGACGCGGAAAAAGACTTTGTTTTCAAAAAACCGGAGCAGAGGATTGAGCAGATAGGCAAAAACGATGCCGAGAAAAATCGGGCTCATGGCGGACAGGACGGATTCGGTCAGCCCGCGCAGGTTGCCGTAATTCCGGAAGAAACTGATGCACAGAACGGCCGCGACGATCAACAGGATCGCATAGACGGCAATGGTCGTATACCGGTCGTTCCAATCGATCTTTCCCGGTTTTTTCGCGGGGGACGGCGCAGAGCCGGACGACTGTTCTTCCGGTTCTTTTTTTGTCTTTTCCATGTCCATCCCTCCTTTTTGCTTCTTTCCCCTATATTTTATCAAAGCCGCCCCGCAAAGTCAAGGCGGAATCAAGGATAATCGACAAAAGAGGACTTAGCTTTTGCCGTCGGCACCGCTTTTTTGATCAGATATTGATCGCCCCTTCGTCCAAAAGAAATTGCTCGATGCCGATATATAAAATCCCGTTGTCGTCGTGCCACGGAATGATCGCATCCTTCACCACGACGATCTTCTTAAACGAGTCGGCAACACGGATAAGCGAACCGATCTCCTGTCGGCGTTTTTCCTCGTCACCGACAGTAAGTGCGGATTGGATATAATATCGACTGCTGCCCTTGTTCGCGATAAAATCGATTTCCAACTGCGAGCGTTTGCTCTTTTTTTCTGCGTCCTTATAACAGTATTCGATGACGCCGACGTCAACGTCAAAGCCGCGGCCGACAAGCTCATTGTACAGGATGTTTTCCATGATATGATTCTCTTCCTGCTGGCGGAAGCCGAGGCGAGCGTTGCGAAGCCCGATATCGCAGAAATAATACTTGACCGGCGAGCCGATATATTTTCGACCCTTGACGTCATACCGGATGGCTTTTTCGATGAGAAAAGCGTCACAGAAAATATCAAGATAGCGTTCAACAGTATTACTGTCGATCTTCATTTGCTTTAGGGAGGCAAAAGTTTTTGATATTTTCGGAGAATTGGTAAGGGAGCCGACAGATGAAGAAATGATATTCAGAATATCGTCAAGCACCGATTGCTCATTTATGATCCGATTGCGTTCCATGATGTCGCTGAGATAGATTTTATCAAACATCATTTTCAGATACTGCGATTTTGCCTCGTGGCTCTTTTCGGAGAGGATCCGCGGCATACCGCCGTAGGTGAAATACTCAGTCCATGCATCATGTTTGTCACCGTCATAAGCACCGACAAACTCGGAGAAAGAAAGCGGACGGACACGGATCTCGTCGCTTCTCCCGCGAAACTCGGTCAGAATATCAGAGGAAAGCATTTTGGAATTGCTGCCGGTCACGTAGACATCAACATTGTCGTGCTTCATAAGGCCGAGAACAACGTCGACAAAGCTGACCTTGTCCCCCTCGTCGTCGGTATAGGGATTTTTCATAGTAACGACTTTTTGAATCTCGTCAAGGAGAACATAATACTGCTTTCCGCGATCGGAGGTCAGCGATCGGAGATACTTTCCGAGTTCGATCGGATTGCGGTACCGAATATTTTCGTCGTCGTCCAGCGCGAGCCGGATGATTTGTTCGTCTGCGACACCGATGGATTTCAGATAATCCACATAAATATTGAAAAGCAGATAGGATTTGCCGCATCGACGGACGCCGGTGATTACTTTGACAAGCCCGTTTTGTTTTTTGGCGATCAGTTTTTCAAGGTATTTATCTCGTTTGATCATATAAAATCTCCTTGAATTTTGCGTATATACGCATTT
>JAGHUY010000062.1 GCA_018064545.1 Candidatus Apopatosoma intestinale
GCCGGTCAGTTCGCGTACATTTTTGCCATAGCTGATACGTCTCATCTGATGGTTTCCGCTCCGATCATATCGGCCTATTGCGTCACGTCGCTTCTGTGGAGCCGCATTTTCTTGAAAGAAAAACTGTCGTGGAAGCACGATCTCTGTGTGGGTTCCGTTCTGATCGGGATCGTCATTATGAGTGTTTTGGAGGGGTTATGAGCAGGCCTGACTTTATTCAAACGATAGCGCGGGAGATGGAAGAGAACCGCGAAAACCATCCCGACGTCTATGCGCTGTCCGGAATCCCCATGCCGGATAAAGAGGCCGTGATTCGATTGATTCGCGATCTCCGCACCGTCGTATTCTGGGGATATTTCGGAGAAGACCGGGGAGTGGGTTTGCCGGAAGAGATTCTCGAACGGATTTATGAAACGCTGAAAACCCAGCTTTGCCTCGCATTCCGCAAATCGGACTGGGATTGCCGCTGTCGGTTCGCCGATGAAACGGCCCGGTCTTTTTTATCCGGGATTCCAGATCTGCAAAGGGCCATGATGCTCGATCTGGAAGCGGCTTTTACCGGCGATCCCGCCGCCGTGAGCAAGAGCGAGATCATCTTCTCCTATCCCGGTTTTCTGGCGGTTTTCGTTTACCGTGCCGCCCACATTCTGTACCAGATGGGCGTGCCGCTCCTGCCGCGTATGATGACCGAATATGCCCACAGCCGTACCGGAATCGATATTCATGCCGGTGCGACGATCGGCAAGAGTTTCTTTATCGATCACGGAACCGGGGTCGTTATCGGAGAGACTACCGTGATCGGGGACAGCGTCAAACTGTATCAGGGCGTGACGCTTGGGGCGCTGTCAACGCGAGCCGGACGGGAACTGTTTGGAAAGAAACGGCATCCCACCATATCCGATAACGTGACCATCTATTCCGGCGCCACGATTTTAGGCGGTGACACCGTGATCGGGCAAGGCAGTGTGATCGGCGGAAACGTCTTTCTGGCAGAATCCGTTCCTCCGTTTACCAAAGTCTCCATCAAAGTGCCTGATCTTGTTTATAAGGAAGGAAAAAAAGACAATGGGAAAGTATAAAGTCGCTTTATTCGATCTCGACGGAACGCTGCTTGACACACTCGGCGATCTGACGGCATCCACCAACTATGCTTTGCGGCACTTCGGATTGCCGGAACGGACGGCGGAAGAAGTCCGCTCCTACGTCGGAAACGGCGTGGAAAATCAGATTCGTTGCGCCTGTCCGGATTCGGTCGACGAGTCCGTTTTTGCCGGCGTCCTTGCCGCGTACAAAACCCATTATGCTGCCCATGCCGATATTCTGACAAAGCCTTATGACGGGGTTCTTGGTACGCTTTCGGCCTTGAAACGGGAGGGATTTCGCATCGGCGTCGCATCCAATAAATTTGAGGAAGCGGCTGTGCCGATCTGCCGGAAATATTTCGGCGACCTGCTTGATGCCGTCGCGGGGGAGAGCGCACTGTGCCCGCGCAAGCCGAATCCGGCCATGCTGTTCCGGCTGCTTGACGAACTTGGATGCGAAGCCAAAGACGCTGTGTACGTCGGGGATTCCGACGTGGATATCAAGACGGGAAAAGCAGCCGGAATCCGCGTGATCAGTTGCTCGTGGGGATTCCGCGACCGTTCTTTTTTGGTAAGAAGCAGAAAAGAATGGCTTTTTGAAACGGATATAACCGACCTTGCGGATTTTCCGTCCGATCTTTTGTCACTTCTTTGCCACTGAAAATTTTCTTATTTTTCATTTTACTATTTACAAAAATACTTTTTCGGGTTAAAATAAAACAGAAATATCTGTTATGCGGAGGTTATTATGGACAAGCCAAAGTATAAGCGCGTTCTTGTCAAGCTTTCCGGCGAGGCTCTTTCCGCCGGTGCAGACGGCATCCTTGACTATGATTTCATGGAAAAAGTCTGTCTTGTCATCAAGCGCTGTGTAGAAATGGGAACCGAGGTTTGCATCGTCGTCGGCGGAGGAAATATCTGGCGCGGCAGACAGGGAGCCGGGATGGATCGGACGAGAGCCGACCACATGGGTATGCTTGCCACCGTCATCAACTGTCTGGCTTTGCAGGACATGTTTGAGCATCTCGGCGTGGAATCCCGTGTGATGACGGCGATTTCGATGCAACAGGTCGCCGAACCGTATATCCGTAACAAGGCTGTTGCGCATTTGGAAAAAGGAAACGTGGTCATTTTCGGATGCGGCATCGGAAGCCCGTTTTTCTCCACCGATACGGCGGCGGCACTTCGCGCGGCCGAGGTCGGAGCGGAGATTATCTTGCTGGCGAAAAACGTTGACGGCGTCTATACCGCAGACCCCAAACTGGACCCCAATGCCGTCAAACTGAACAACATTGATTATATTGATATTCTGAAAGACGGACTGAAAGTTCTGGACTTTACGGCCACGTCGTTCAGTATGGAAAACCGCATCCCGATTCTTCTGTTCGGTCTGGATGACCCGGAAAATATCTATAAAGCCGTTTGCGGCGAAAAAATAGGAACGATTGTAGGAGGAGAACAAC
>JAGHUY010000302.1 GCA_018064545.1 Candidatus Apopatosoma intestinale
CATCCCCTCCTCGGACGATATGAACACAACGATGGCGATCCGCTCGTTATTCGGCAGACTGGACATTCCGCTCCTCGGGCATTTCATCGTCGCCGGAGACCGCTATTACAACATTTTCGATGCCCTGCCGGACAGCCTCCGGATTTTCTGATTTTTCAAAGGAGACGCCATGGCCGACCCGATTTTCAAACTGAAAAGCGAATATCGCCCGACCGGCGACCAGCCGGAGGCCATCAGCGCATTGGTGCAGGGCCTCGAAGACGGCAAAAAAATGCAGGCTCTCGTCGGCGTGACGGGGAGCGGCAAGACGTTCACCATGGCCAACATCATCGCCTCCGCCGGCCGGCCGACCCTCGTTCTCGCCCACAATAAGACACTGGCCGCCCAACTTTGCAGTGAATTTCGGGAGTTTTTCCCGGAAAACGCGGTGGAGTATTTTGTTTCCTATTACGATTATTATCAGCCGGAAGCCTATATTCCCGGCAAAGACCTGTATATCGAAAAGGACTCCTCGATCAACGACGAAATCGACCGTCTGCGCCACAGCGCGACGTCCTCGCTGCTCGAACGGCGCGACGTGATTATCGTGGCCTCGGTTTCCTGCATTTATACGCTCGGCGACCCCGAAGAGTATAAATCATTGGTTCTCGCTCTGCGCGTCGGCATGACGTATGACCGTCAGCATTTTCTGCGGAAGCTCGTCGACATCAACTATGAGCGCAACGACATCTCGCTCGAACGCGACAAATTCCGCGTGCGCGGCGACGTGGTCGAGATCATGCCGGCATCGGAGACCATGGCTATCCGTGTCGAGTTTTTCGGTGACGAGATCGAAAAGATCACGGAGATCAACGCCGTGACAGGCGAAGCCACCCGCAAGTTTTCCTATTATGCCATCTATCCGGCCACGCACTACGCCACCTCGGCCGAAAAACGGGAAGCCGCTCTTTCGGAGATCGAAAGGGAAATGCGCGAACGGGTGGACTTTTTTCAGAAAGAAGGCAAGCTGATCGAAGCCCAGCGGCTGGAAGAGCGGACGAAATACGACCTCGAAATGCTCCGCGAAGTCGGGTTCTGTTCCGGCGTGGAAAACTATTCCCGCGTACTCTCCGGCCGGAAACCGGGCAGTACGCCCTATACGCTTCTCGACTATTTCCCGGAAGACTTTTTACTCTTTGTGGATGAATCCCACGTCACCCTGCCGCAGGTACGCGGCATGAGCGGCGGCGACTA
>JAGHUY010000301.1 GCA_018064545.1 Candidatus Apopatosoma intestinale
CGATTCCCGTACGGGTCACCAAAACAAAAAACCAAGCCATTTCGGCTTGGTTTTTTGTTTTGCGTGGATACCCATTCCGCAGTACGGGAATCGAAGGGGAGACGAGCCCGAACGCTGCTGGGCGGCAGATACAGTGAGGGCGAGGAGTGGCAGCCACTTGGCGAAATCAAGCGAGCACTGCCGAACGAAGATTGAGCCGTAGTGGCAACAGGAGCGGTAGTGAAAAACCTCATCCACCGCTGACGCGGTCCCCCTGTCTCGCTGCGGCTCGGTCACGCCTCAGCTCTGACGACCATTCAGGTCGTCATTCACTCCCTCGGCGCCGCTTCGCTACCCAAGGGGGAAGGCAAATTGCGGAAGACCGAGCGGCGTCGAGCCGCGAGACCGATTCCCGTACGGGTCACCAAAAGCACTGCGAAAGCAGTGCTTTTTCTCATATAAAAGGATGAAAACAAACGGTACGATAGAATCAATCGGGAATACAGAATTTTTTTCATACAAAACAGGCATTTTTCATAAACTATGTGGGAAATAAAAGACAAAATTTGCATAAAACAGCAGAATTTCATTGATAAATTTGTGAAAAACGATTGACATTTTTTCAAACTGTATGATATACTAATGATGCGACGTAGTCGTATCAAATGTTTTGTTGCTTCTCGTGATGCAACTGAAATAATAACGAGCGCAAATGTTTGTCGCTACTCGATATGCGACTCACAAAAGGTCGAGTTCAAATGTTTTAGGCTCTGTTTAAATGCACAGAGCCTTTTTCTACGGGGTAAATTTATGGATACGGGTCATTTTTATTACATAACAGATCAGTATTTTGCGGATTTTCCGGATCCGTATCTTGAACGGAATAAAGAAACGGTAGACGGTGATTTGCATGATCGTCCTTGTTTTTATGCCTTTAAAGATTCTCATACCGGTTTGTTCTGGATGATTCCGTTTTCCTCTCAAACTTCCAAATACCACATCGTATTTGATCGAAAAATGGCCAGATTTCATCGCTGTGATACCATTGCATTCGGCCATATTTTGGGCCATGAAAAAGCATTTTTAATTCAGAATATGTGTCCCGTTACCGAAAAATATATCAAGAATGAATACGTTGATACGGTTGCCAAAATACCGGTTCGCGTCGATGGGTCTTTTGAAAAAGAATTGGTCGGAAAAGCGCGAAAGGTTCTGGCTCTTCAACGAAGCGGGAAGAAAGTGATTTTCCCGGATGTTCTTGCGATTGAACGCATATTGCTGTCGGAAGTCGATGGCGGAACGGACATGCCTATGTCCGATTCGATTTAAACGAAAACCAAGCCATTTCGGTTTGGCTTTTTGTTTTGTGCGGATATACAACCCGTGTATCGGATATGTCAAAAAGTGTTGCATTCTTTCCTTTTTTATGTTATGATACTTTCTGATAGTAAAGTGAACGGCTGCCGCCGGGAGGCAACCATTCGGAAAAAATACCATTTCAAACCGAAAAGAGGAAAAAGGGCATGGACCAACGTCTGGAAAAGTATATTGGCAGTTTGTCGCAACTCATCAACGTTCCGACGGTTTCCGACATTGCCGTTCCGAACGAAGACGCGTTTGCCCGGTTCCGCGGGCGGTTGAGAGAACTGTTTCCGCGCGTATTCGAGGCCTTTACATACGAAGAATTTCACGGCTCGATCCTGTTATCCCATACGGTGAAGGGCGATTCGGAGCCGGTTTTGTTCATGTCTCACCACGACGTGGTGTCCGAAAACGGAAAGTGGGTGCACGATCCGTTTTCCGCAGTCGTCGAGGACGGCAAACTGTACGGCCGGGGGACGCTTGACACCAAAGGAAACCTGTGGGCGATCCTGACCGCGTTTGAAGAACTTCTCCGGGAGGGTCATGAATTTGGCAGATCGGTGTATATCGAATCCGCCCGAAACGAGGAGACGAGCGGGGCGGGGGCGTATGAGATTTCCAGAGAACTGAAAAAAAGAGGCGTCCGCTTCCGTTTCACGCTCGACGAGGGCGGCATGATCGTGTACGATCCGATCGGCGGTGCGGACGGGAACTTTGCCATGGTCGCGCTGGGCGAAAAAGATTGTATTGATCTGGAATTTGTCGCAAGATCGAACGGCGGACATTCGTCGACACCGGATCAAAACAATCCGCTGTCACGCCTTGCCCGGATGATCGTCGAGGTCGAAAAGCGCGATCTGTTCCGCCCGGAACTCGACGATGTGACGGTCGAAATGTTTGGCAGACTGTCCCAAAAGATGAGAGGGGTGCTGAAATTCGTCTTCCGGCACGCCGGGCTCTTCCGGCATCTGCTGGCGCGGATGATGCCGCACTTTTCCCCGACCGCGGGTTCACTCGTCAGAACCACCATTTGCTTTACGAGAGCCAAGGGCTCCGACGAGTTCAACGTGATCCCCACGGAGGCGTTCGTCACCGGAAATATCCGCCTGTCCCATCACGATACCAAAGAGGACGTCATTGGGAAACTGAATAAGATCGCCAAAAAATTCGACGTGGAAATCGTGGAACTGGATCCCGGATACCATTCCGAGGTCTGTGATTTCCGGACGGCTGAGTTCCGGTTTCTCGAACAGACGGTTGCCGAGGCTTTTCCCGGCGTGATCACCGCCCCGTATATCTCGACCGGCGCGTCGGACTCCAAATATTTCAGCGATCTTTCCGACAATATTTTCCGTTTTGCGCCGTTCACGGTAACGGACGAACAGCTCGACGCCATGCACGCGAGAGACGAAAATATCGACATTTCCACGCTGATCCCGGCGGTGGATTTCTATAAAAATCTGATAAGGAAATTATAAGATGAAAGACGACAGCAAGAGCAAAAACACATTGGATTCGATCAGCCTTAAATCCTACTTGTCCAGCATCCTCATCATCCTGTGTCTGATGATCGCGACGTACTCGCTTACGTTCCTCATGCCCGCCGGTCAGTATGTGGGGGAAGAGTATACGGTGCTGGAAAACGTCCGTTTCCCGTTTTATCAGTTCATTTTGTCCCCGTTCCTCGTCCTCGGAAGCGACGGCAACACGCTTCTGATCGCAATCCTCGCCTTTCTGCTGGTGATCGGAGGCGTGTTTGAGGCGCTGACAAAATGCAATTTCATGGAGTTTCTTCTGAAAAAACTCGTGGGCAGGTTTTATCACAAGAGATACGCCGTCATCTACGTGAGCGTCCTGTTCTTCATGCTGCTCGGATCGTTTGTCGGGACGTTTGAAGAAGTGATCCCCATGATCCCGTTCATCTGCGCCCTGTCCGTTTCGCTGGGCTTTGATCACCTGATCGGCCTCGGCATCAGCCTGCTGGCGGCGGGCGGCGGATTTGCGTCCGGCATCATGAATCCGTTCACCGTCGGCATTGCACAGAAAATTGCGGAGGTCCCGCTGTTTTCCGGCGTCTGGATCCGGATCCTGACGTTCATTGTCATCTATGCCTTGCTGACGACGTTTCTGGTTTTGCACGCGAAGAGAGTAGAGAAGAAGAACGGCCCCGCCCCGGTGGATTTCGAGATGGATTTCCAAAATGACAAAAAACTTGACCGGGCCATCCGGTTGTTCGGCTTGATTTTGGGAGTGGGTCTGATCCTCTGCATCCTGTCCACCGTTGTCACGGCATTGCAG
>JAGHUY010000199.1 GCA_018064545.1 Candidatus Apopatosoma intestinale
TGGATCCATCCCGTAAACGATCTGCTCGGCGACGGCTGGCAACCCTATCCGAGTCTGCTCGCCATCGGCAGCGGCGGCCTGTTCGGCGTGGGACTCGGCAACAGTTATCAGAAACATATGTGGCTCCCCGAACCGCAGAACGACTTTATTTATTCCATCGTCTGTGAGGAACTGGGACTGCTCGGCGCACTCGCCGTCCTCGGCCTGTTCGTCGCGCTGATCTGGCGCGGCTTCGTCATCGCCATGAACGCTCCCGATACGTTTTCTTCCCTGCTCGTCATCGGTCTGACGGCCAAGATCGGGATTCAGGCCCTCTTAAACATCGCCGTCGTGACGGTCAGTATCCCCACCACCGGCATCGCCCTGCCGTTCTTTTCCTACGGCGGGTCGGCTCTCATCATGCAGATGGCCGAGGTCGGCGTGATCCTCTCCGTCTCCCAATATTCCACGCAAAAAACCGTATAAACGCCATTCGCGTTTTTTCAAACTATCTCGGGAGGAAATCCATGAAAATTCTTCTCTCCGGCGGCGGCACGGCCGGCCACGTCAATCCGGCGCTGGCCATCGCCGATTGGTTCCGCGAAAACGTGCCCGACGCCGAGATTCTGTTCGTCGGCACCGGCCACGGCATCGAAAATAAACTGACCGAAAAGGCCGGCTATCCCATTGCCCATATCGAAATGACGGGACTCTCCCGCAAAAATCCGTTTGCCAACGTCAAAACGGCCTATTACGTGCTGACCGCCCCCCATGCGGCAAAAAAACTGCTCATGCGGGAACAGCCCGATCTGGTCATCGGGACGGGCGGCTACGTCTGCTGGCCGCTTCTCTCGACCGCGGCAAAGAAAGGGATTCCCACCGCGCTCCATGAATCCAACGCGATCCCCGGTAAGGCCGTGCGGATGCTCGCGCCATACGTCGATCGGATCTACGTCAATTTCGCGTCCGCGGGCGACCGCCTCGCGGAAAACGAGCGCACCGCACGCCGTCTCCGCTCCCGCCCCGGCGCCACTCTGCGCGATAAGATCGCCGTCGTCGGCAATCCCGTCCGCGCCATCCCCGCGTCGGTCGCCCCCTCCGCGACCTCTGCGACCTCTGCGACCTCTGCACCCTCCACCACCTCCGTCGCCTCCTCCACCGCCTCCGGCGCCTCCTCCACCGCCTCCGTCGCCGCTTTGCGGGACAGTCTGTCCATCCCGCGCACGGCAAAAAAGATTCTTCTCTCATTCGGCGGCAGTCTCGGGTCGCAGGCGATCAATGATGCGGTTCTCGGCCTTATGGAATCCTATTCCGCGCTTCACCCCGACCTGTATCATATCCATGTGACGGGACGTGCGGGCTACGCGGCGACCAAAGCCGCCTTGGAAGCGAAAGGCCTTGCCGGCAAGCCCAATCTGCGCCTTTGCGAGTATCTCTACGATATGCCCTGCTACGAACGGCTGGCGAGTGCCGTCATCTGCCGTTCCGGCGCGATGACCGTCACAGAGATGGCACTGCTCGGAAAGCCGTGTATTCTGATCCCCTCGCCGAACGTCGTCGAAAATCATCAGTACGAAAACGCCCGGCGTCTTGCCGATGCCGACGCGGCGGTTTTGATCGAGGAAAAAGACCTGACCCCGTCGCTTTTGCAAAAGCGCGTTGAAGAAGTCCTCGACGACCGCAGAGCCTCTGCCCTCTCCCGTAACATCCGCCCCTTTGCCCGCGAAAACGCCGCCGAACTCATCGGCCGGGATCTGGGGGAACTACTGAAAGCCAAACAGACAGGAAAAAGCCATGAAAAAACGAAATAAAGCCGTCCCCGAGCGACAGCGGCTGTCCCGGACGCAGGTCCGGATCACGGTGTTCTTCGCCGTCGCCACAGCACTCGTTCTCGTCTGGTTTTTCGCCCTCTGCCGGATCGGGTCGATCACGGTGGAGGGAAACGTCCACGCTGAAGCGGACAAGCTCACCTCCGCCGCCGGCATCGAAACGGGCACGCATATCTACGCCATCGACAAAGGAAAGATCGCCGCGCGTCTCGCCGCGTCGAGTCCCTACGTGTCCTCTGTCACCGTGCGGCGAAAATTGCCGAAAACGCTGCGTCTCATCGTCACCGAGCATCGCCCCGCCTACTATGTCGAACAGAACGGCGTCGTTCTCGTCCTGTCTCCCGAACTCTCCGTGTTGGAAATCCGCGACGATGCCCCCTCCTATGACGGCACGGCGCACCTGTTGCTCTCCGGCACGCCCGACTATACGGTCGGCGAGCCTCTCTTTGCGGAAAGCCGTGAAGACCTCGATTTCATCCGCGGCATCCTCGGCATACTGGAAGCGTCCGACCTCGCCGGTTCACTCACAAAAGTCGATCTGACCGAAAAATTTGACGTAAAGATTTTGTATAAAAACCTTTATACGGTTGTATTGGGGTCATATCGTGACCTCGAAAGTAAATTATCATTATGTATAAGAACGATCCGGACGCTCGAAAACGATCCGAATCTGCAAAATCAGACCGGCATCCTCTATTATTTGGATGAAGAACGCACCTCATTTTTGCCGACCGACGGCATCCGCGACCCGTAAAAACCCAAAAATCAGACCGTTTTCTCCCTTTATATTCCAAAATTAGAAAAAAGAAGCGAAAAAAAACAGTTTTTTCCCAAGTTTTTTTACAAAACATCTTGCAAAAGGGGAAAAAACATATTACAATAAACTTGTATAAGTCTCAAAATACACTTTTGGAGGTTAACATATGGGTTTTGAATTTAATTCCAACTATGAAAGCGGAGTCAACATCAAAGTCATCGGCGTTGGCGGTGGCGGCGGGAATGCGGTAAACCGCATGATCGAATCGAATATTCAGGGTGTTGATTTCATCACGGTCAACTGCGATAAGCAGGTTCTTCTGACGTCCAGTGCTCCCAACAAGATCGCCATCGGCGATAAGATCACCAAGGGTCACGGCGCCGGCGCGAACCCCGCTGTCGGTGAGCAGGCCGCGCTTGAGAGCATCGAGGAGATTTCCGATGCCGTCCGTGGTGCCGATATGGTGTTCATCACCGTCGGTATGGGCGGTGGTACCGGTACGGGCGCCGCTCCCGTGGTGGCGAAGGTCGCCAAAGAGATGGGCATTCTGACCGTTGCCATCGTAACCAAGCCTTTCGCTTTCGAGGGCAGAAAGAGAATGATCCAGGCTGAGACCGGTATCGTTCAGCTTCGTGACTATGTGGACTCCCTCGTCATCATTCCGAACGAAAGACTGAAACAGATTTCCGAGAACCGCATCACCCTTTCCAATGCGTTCCAGTTCGCCGACGACGTTCTCCGTCACGGCGTACAGAGCATTTCCGACCTGATCAACGTTCCGGGTCTCGTTAACTTGGACTTTGCGGACGTTTCTTCCGTCATGCGTGACGCCGGTTACGCTCACATGGGCGTCGGCGAAGGTTCCGGCCGCGATAAGGCTGAGGTTGCCGCCAAGGCCGCCATTTCCAGCCCGCTGCTCGAAACCACCATTTCCGGTGCTACCGGTATTCTGATCAACATCACGTCCGGCCCGGACATCAGTCTGGACGAGATCGAGACCGCTTCTTCCATGATCTCCAACGAGGCTCATCCCGATGCCACCATCATTTGGGGTACCACGTTCGACAATTCGCTGGAAGACACCATGAAAGTCACCGTGATCGCCACCGGTTTCAAGACCGATGACAAACCCGGCGCATCCAAGGCAAAGACGGAGGCCAAAAAGCCTTATACGACTTATGCCGAGAAAGCCGCTTCCCTGACCGGTGCGTCTGCCGCTCCCGCAGCTGAGAATGCTAAGGTAGCAAATGACGAGGATTCTCCCGTGATTTCGGACAGTGACTTTGATGATATCATGGCGATTCTTCGCAAAACCCGCGGTTAAGCGGGGGCTGTAAAAAAAGGCCAGACCGAAAAACGAAAAAAGAATAAAAATCCACCCGCATAGCGGGTGGTTTTTCATTTTCGGGCATAGCCCTAATACTACTGGCGACGCACAAGTGCGTTTTAGATTGGCCTGCCAGCCACGCAACGATTACTTACTACCCATAAATGGGTCCCGCGGGTCGAACAAACTTAATTGATCATCTTCTTGGTCTTTCTTCAATTGATTGGCTATATATTCTTTTATGGCTTTCGTGTTCTTCCCCGCGGTATCTACGTAATATCCCTTACACCAAAATTCGCGGTTTCGGTATGCAAACTTCATATTTCCCCATTTCTGGAATATCAGCAATGCACTTTTTCCTTTTAGATATCCCATGAATCCCGAAACGCTCATTTTGGGCGGGATGCTTACCAGCATATGTATATGGTCTGGACACACCTCTCCTTCTATTATCTCTACTCCTTTCCATTGGCATAATTGACGTAGTATTTCTCGTATCTCCATCCGTTTTTCTTCATAAAATATTTTGCGTCGATACTTCGGCGCAAACACTATGTGATACTTGCAATTCCATGTTGTGTGTGCTAAACTACTTGTGTCTATGGCTTCTTTTTTCATAGATAAATCCTCCGATGTGTTTTTGAGTTCGACTGGCAGGTCTTTCTCATTCTATCACATCGGAGGATTTTCTTCTCACCGGTTAACCTCTACTGAACCACGCGACTATCGCGTGGTTTTCGTTATACAAGTAACGGCGGCAAGGCAACCCCTGCCGCCGTGTTTTCTGTTGAAAAAGGAGACTATTTCACTTTATAAAAGTAACTCATCCATCGGTTTAAATACAGCCGTTTGCGATAGTGCTTCTTCGTACAACACGCCACCTTTCCAATA
>JAGHUY010000313.1 GCA_018064545.1 Candidatus Apopatosoma intestinale
CTTGCCGTTTTCCGTCTCTGCGGAGAAAAGCTGGGTGCCGGACTGTCCGTTCTCATCGACATTCTCAACCCCGAACGAATTGTGATCGGCAGTATTTTCGCCCGCGCCGAGGCCCTGCTCCGTCCGTCGATGGAGCGTGTGATCGCCGAGGAAGCGTTGCCGGATTCCGCCGCCTGCTGTCAGATCGTGCCCGCCGCACTCGGTGAGGAGATCGGCGATTATGCCGCGTTGGCCGTCGCTTTCGGCATTGACCGGCAATAATATACAAATGTATCAAATAAAAAGACAGCAGTTTTTCTGCTGATCCAAGGAGGCAAAAACTATGCTAAAAGAACTGTTTGCCCGCTATCCCGCTCTTGCCGATTGCGAGGCGGATATCACCGCCGTGCGGGATATGATGCTGAATACTTATTACGCCGGCGGCAAAATTCTCGTCTGCGGCAACGGCGGTTCCGCCGCCGACTGCGACCACATCGCCGGAGAACTTTTAAAAGGATTTCTCTCGCTTCGCCCGATGGATGAGGACACGGAGGAAGCGTTCCGTGAGACGCTGGGAGAAGAAGCCGAACCGTTTGTCCGCAAACTGCAAGGAGGCATCCCCGCCATCTCTCTGCCCGCACAAGCGGCGGCTCTCTCCGCCTTTGCCAACGACGTGGACGCGGAATATATGTATGCTCAGCTCGTCATGGCTTACGCCGTCCCCGGTGATATGCTTCTCTGCCTGTCCACCTCCGGCAACTCCAAAAACGTCGTTCGTGCCGCCCAGTGCGCGAACGCCCTCGGCATTGCCACCGCCGCGCTGACCGGGGCAAACGAGAGTAAACTCTCTACCCTCTGCGGTGCGACCGTCCGAGCACCCGAAACCGAGACGTTCAAGGTGCAGGAACTGCATCTGCCGATCTACCACTATCTCTGCGCCGCCGTCGAGGCAGCGGTGTTCGGATAACAGCCGGATTTTGCAAAACGTCAAAAAGCCCGCCGATGGCGGGCTTTCCCTATTTTATACTTATGTATTATATTGTCTCATTCGTCCATGCGAGCAGGTCAGCGCGTACTTCGTCGGCGCAGAAATCGTTGAGGATTTCGTGGCGTGCTTCCGGATAGAGTTTCACCAGCAAATTCTTTGCTCCCCGCTTTTGCAGTTCGGATTCGACAGTCTGAACGCCCTTACTCCAATCGCCCACGGGGTCATCGGCACCGGACACAAAGAAGAGCGGCAGCCCGGTTGCAACGATGCGGTCAAACCACGCCTTTTCGTTGCACTTCTTATTCATCGTCACCAGGTCGCGAAGAGCGGACACGGTGAAATGGAACGAGCAATACGGATCGGCGGCATACTTTTCCAGAATCGCTTGATTTCGGGAAAGCCAACCGAGAGGTGCCTCCTCCGGCCACCGTTTATTGTAGGCACCGAACGCCATTTTTTCGATCAGCGGAGAAATGTGCTTTTCTCCGCGAACGGCACCGATCAGACCGGCGAGGCCAATGCCGATGCCGGCGAGCGGATTCGGTCCGCCCGTTCCCATGACGATCAGTCTCCGATAGAAATCCGCGTGATCGGCGGCGGCAAGCCGGACGATGCACGAACCCATGCTGTGCCCCATCAGAATGATATTCTGCTCCGGAAAGTCTTTTTTTACCTCGCTTCCGACGCGGTACACGTCATCCACCACGATCTTCCAGCCGTTCTTCGAGGCAAAAAAGCCGTAATCTCCGGTTTCCTTCGCCGTGTCGCCGTGGCCGATGTGGTCGTGGCCGAAGCACAGGTAGCCGTTATCCGCCATCATAGCCATAAAGGCTTCATAACGGCCGATGTACTCCTGCATCCCGTGAACGACCTGGAAGAGTCCTTTGACTTCCCCCTCCGGCCGGAAGACCTTGACGGACAGTTCGTGAACGCCGTCCGTGCTTGTAATGGTTCTTTTTTCAAACGAGTAAGCCATAAAAACGTCCTTTCTGCGGATTTTTCCGCTATGTTGTCGTAGTTTAATCGGTCTATCGGCTTTCGGCGCGGCGGACCGCGTCGTGCCAACCGTCGAGTTTCTGTTTTCTCGTCTCTTCCGTCATCCGGCAGGAGAACGTGCGTCCCGCCGCGTTGATCGGTTCCAATTCCTCGGTATTCTTCCAGAATCCGACCGTAAGCCCCGCAAGAAATGCCGCGCCGAGTGCCGTGGCTTCTTTGCTCTTGCAGCAGACCACCTCAACGTCGGAAATATCCGACTGGAACTGCATGAGGAGATTGCTGGCGGAGGCCCCGCCGTCCGCTTTCAGCGTTTTGGTACGGATTCCCGTGCTCTTCTCCATGGCAGAGATCAGATCGGCCGTCTGATAGGCGATGGATTCCAGCGTAGCGCGGATGATGTGATTCCGTCCGCTGCCGCGTGTCAAGCCGCAGATCACGCCGCGGGCATACATATCCCAGTAGGGGGCACCGAGACCCGTAAAGGCGGGCACGACGTAGACGCCGTCCGTATCCGCGACCTTGGAGGCAAAATAATCACAGTCTCTCGCCTCGGCGATCAGTCCCATCTCGTCACGGAGCCACTGGATGGCCGCCCCGCCGACGAAGACGCTCCCCTCCACGGCATACACCGGTTTTTCATCTCTGCGCGTGGCCGCGACGGTCACGACGAGGTCTTTTGCCTCCGTGCAGGGTTCGTGTCCCGTATTCATCAAAAGGAAACAGCCCGTCCCGTATGTATTCTTGACGTCGCCCTTTTCAAAGCATTTCTGCCCGAACAGAGCCGCCTGCTGATCCCCCGCCACGCCGGCGATCGGAACCCGACAGCCGAACAGGTCGATTTCCGCGTATACTTCCCCACTGCTCTTCACTTCCGGAAGCATCGAAGCGGGAATCCGGAAAAGATCGAGCAGTTCCTTGTCCCATGAGAGCGTATGGATATTATATAACATGGTACGGGAGGCGTTGGTCCGGTCGGTCGCGTGAACGAGACCGTCCGTCAGTTTCCAGATCAGCCATGTGTCGATCGTGCCGAACAGCAATTCCCCGTTTTCCGCCCGCTCCCGTGCGCCCTCCACGTAATCGAGGATCCACGCGATCTTGGTGGCGGAAAAATAGGCGTCGATTTTCAGTCCGGTTCGCTCCCGGATGAACTCCTCATAGCCGTCGGCTTTCAGTTTCTCGCAGACGTCCGCCGTGCGGCGGCATTGCCATACGATCGCGTTGTAGATCGGTTTTCCCGTTTTCTTATCCCAGACGACCGTCGTTTCCCGCTGATTCGTGATGCCGATCGCCGCGATCTCGGAGGCTTCCACGCCGCTTCCCGCGATCACTTCCGTCATCGTGGCATACTGACCCGCGTAAATCTCCATGGGATCGTGTTCGACCCAGCCCGGATTCGGGAAAATCTGAGTAAATTCCCTCTGCGCCACGCCGACAACGCCGCCGTCGCGGTCAAACAGGATCGTGCGGGTACTGGTGGTACCCTCATCCAGTGCCACTATGTACTTTTTCATCGTCCTTCCCCTTTCTCAAACAGATAAGCGCGAAGAATCGCCATCTGTGTTTTCGCGTCGTGAAGTTCGCCGGAAAGAGCGGCTCTGACCAGTTCCGAAAGCGGAATCTCCTCCACGTTCAGAAACTCGTCCTCATCGAGCGCCCGCTCCCCGTATGAAAGGTCCTTTGCCAGATACATCGTGATCTTTTCGTCGGAATAGGCCGCGGCCGGGTAGAACCAACCGAGGTCAACCAGCGTACCGGCAACCACGCCGGTCTCCTCACAGAGTTCACGACGGATGGCCTCCTCGCGGTCTTCCTCCCTTGCGTTCAGTTTTCCGGCGGGGATTTCGAGAAGAACCTCACCGACCGGATAGCGATACTGCCGCTCCATGATCACGTTTCCTTCCGCCGTGATCGGCACGACGCATACCGCGCCGACGTGGCGGTTGTATTCTCTCTTCGAGGTCTGTCCGTTGGGGAGCAGAACCTCATCGTCGTAAATGTCGAGTAAATGACCCCGAAAAACCGACCGACTCGACACCGTCTTTTCCGTCAGTTCGGTTTTTGCAAATTCTTTCATTTCTTTTTTCCTCACTTGCCCTTGTACCTTTTTCCCAAAAGATTTCCATTGGATTTCTTTTCTGTTATTATTATATAAAAAAACGGCGATAAAAGCAAGACTGTTTGTAAAAAAGAAGAAAAAATTGGTTTTATAAAAAAGTATAAAATCGTTCCGCCGCTTTTTCCATGGTTTCCCGCGATCCGAAAGACGAGAGACGGAATAAGCCCTCTCCCGCTTTTCCGAATCCGACGCCGGGTGTTCCGACAATACCCGTCGCGTCAAGTAGTTCGGAGAAAAACTGCCACGAGTCTTTTCCGCAGGAAAGCCACAGGTACGGAGAGTCCTTACCGCCGACGAACGGAATCCCCTTTTCCGTCAGAACGCCCGCTAAAATCCGTGCGTTTTCCCGATAATAGTCAACCTGTTTCCGCCAAGAGGCGATCCCCTCCCGCGAGAGAGCCGCCTCGGCCGCCCGCTCGACGGGATAAGAGACACCGTTGAACTTGACTGACTGTCGGCGCGCCCACGCCTCCCGAACCGACCTGCCGTCCAACAGAATCCTGTTTGACACAATTGTATAAGAGCAGCGAAGTCCCGTAAACCCGGCGTTTTTGGAAAAACTGCCGATCTCCACGGCGCAGGTTTCCGCTCCGTCGGCTTCCAGGATACTATGAAAGCCGTCGCTTGACAGATAGGCTTCATAACAGGCGTCAAACAGGATCAGCGACCCGCTCCGGCGGGCAAAATCGACCCACTGTTGCAGTTCCGCGGATGAATAGGCCACACCCGTCGGATTGTTGGGGGAGCAGAGATAGATCAGATAGGATTCTTTTTCCGACAGAGCATCCGGCATCGGCCGATACCCGTTTTTCTCCGTCGCTGCCAGCAGGACGACGGGGCGGCCGGCCAGTAAACTGCTCTCATAAAAAACCGGGTAGATCGGATCGGATAAAACGGCCGTTCCGCCCTCGAAAATTTCCCCGATCGCGCCGAGATCGGTTTTGGCCCCGTCGGAAACAAAGATTTCCTCGGGGGAAAGTGACACGCCGAGCCGGGCGTAATACGAGGCGATCGCCCGGCGCAAAAACGGATAACCGCCATCCGGTGCATATCCGTGAAAACCCTTGGGCGTTCCCATCTCCGCCGAGGCTTTTACGAGGGCTCGCGTCATCGGTTCGGCGAGCGGCAACGTCACGTCTCCGATCCCGAGAGGCAGAATTTCCGCACCCGGATGGCTCTTTCGGTATTCCGCCACACGGCTCGCAATCTCCGAAAACAGATAGCGTTTTTCAAGATATACAAATGTATTATTTATTGTCATCGTCTTCCCCCTCATACTCCCATATCCCCTCATACACCGTCTCGGCAGGCCCGTGGAGAAACAGTTTCCCGTTCTGTCCGGCCGTCACGGTCAGCGTGCCGCCCGGCATACGGATGATGACAGGCTTCCCGGCATCGGCATATCGGCGGGAAAGAGCCACAGCCGCCACGGCACAAGCCCCCGTCCCGCAAGCCAGCGTTTCTCCGCTCCCCCGTTCCCAGACGCGAACGCGGAAAGAACCGTCGGCTTCACGCCCGACGAACTCCACGTTGACCCCGTCCGGGAAAGCACGGTGATGCTCAATGGCAGGGCCGATTTTGGAAAGAGAGACAAGCGTCGGATCTTCCACGAAAAGGACGGCGTGCGGATTGCCCATACTGACGAGAAACACCCGCCAGTTTCCCCATCCCCCGACGGATAGATAAGAGGCGACCGCCTTTTCCGATTCTTTGCCGTCAAGATCATAGAAGACCGGACGACCCATCGAGGAATACAGGTCTCTCTCCCCTTGAAAGCAGTGAATCCATACCCGCCGGATGCCCGAGGCCGTCTCCACGGAGAGAGCCGTCTTTTTCACCAGTCCTTTTTCCCGCAGATAGAGTGCCACACAGCGGAGCGCGTTTCCGCACATTTTCCCCTCGCTTCCGTCCGCGTTGAAAATTCGCATTCTCACGTCCGCCCGTTCCGACGGGCAAATCAGAACGATCCCGTCCGATCCCACGGAAACGTGACGAGGCGACATGAGCCGGGCGAGCCGTTCCGGATCGGGGATGTCCCTTTCCATCGCGTTGATATATATGTAGTCGTTTCCTGCCCCGTGCATTTTGGTAAAAGGGATTTTCATCTTTCACGCTCCCTCCTCCGGATTTGATACAGTATATGCTGAAAAGGCAGAGACGGCGAAAAAAACATTGGAATTAAGAAAAAGGGGTTGTAGCAAAACTCGCATATTGCACAAAAATCGGGAGGCAAAAATGCCTCCCGAAAGTGTTTTTTGTACATTTTCCACATAAAAAGTGGCCGAGTAAAGAGTTTTGCTACAACCCCAAAGAATGATTATTATCCGATTATTGGGGTTCAGCCCAAATGAAATACCCGCCCCGATTGTCCGGTGAAACCGTGATTTTCCAGTCCCCGTCGGGAAGAAAGAGCAGTCCGTCGTCCGGAATCTGCCGGGAAATCCGATAATCGCCGTAAGCATAATACGTTCCGAGTTCAAACAGATCATAATACTCTTCGAGCGTAATATGGCTTCGCGTGATGATCTCGGCATGAGGAACCCCCACATACCGCAAATGCCACGGTTCATACGTCACCATCGTGGTTTTCCGTCCCCAGTAGGGATAGCGGATGATGAAACCGAAACGAGCCGCGTTCTTCTCCATCCATTTGCCGCAATCGCTGAGGATGAAGCGACGCGCGGCATAACCGTCCGCCTTGATGTCCACAGCCAATCCGCATTGGTGCTCACTCGTCCCCGCCTCCACCGCCACATCCGGCGTGCTGGCATATAACGCTTCCTGTTCCTCAAAAGTCCGATAGGCACTGGTCACAATGGGATCGCTTCCCGTCTCCTCCCGGCAGGCGGCAAAGAGTT
>JAGHUY010000321.1 GCA_018064545.1 Candidatus Apopatosoma intestinale
GAATAGCGATTGAAAATATCTGCTTTTTCAGCAGTCTGAAAAGGGGTTGTAGCAAAACTCGCATATTGCACAAAAATCGGGAGGCAAAAATGCCTCCCGAAAGTGTTTTTTTGTACATTTTCCACATAAAAAGTGGCCGAGAAAAGAGTTTTGCTACAACCCCTTTTTCATTCTGTTACGGCAAGCCGCTCCATAAAATGATCGGCGGCCTCCTCGGGTTTGATCCCGAGAACCACGGCCATCTCCCCGAACGCGATCTTTTCCGCCTCCGACAAAAACCGTTCATCCGAGGCGCGTAATTGTTTTCCGATGGCCGCCAAGCCGGCGCGGCGGGCATAAAACATCCGGATGATGCCGGCCACGGAGTGCCGATCCGCAGACAACAGGACAGCCTGACATTTTTCCTGCCGTTCGCGATCGTTTTCGATCCAAGGCCATCCCTGCTCCGGGATCTCGGAGAGGAACCGTTCCATCTCTTCCGGAGAAAGCAATTTTTTCATCCGCCCGCACAGAACCGGATTATTCGTGGGAACGTAGATCGTGGATTTTTCATCGCGGAGCGGAACCAGCCGATAATACTCGGCACTCTCCTTGCCGAGTTTGCAGGTCTCGATCGCCGCGATCCTGCAAACACCGCTCATCCCGTACAGAACCAGATCGCTTACCGAATACTCCATGATTTTCCCTCCGTTTCCTGTTTTTTCTTATTTTTTCTCTATATTCTATTGTAACATAGAAAGCAAAAAAATGTCATGGGCAACTTGCAACAAAATTGCCCGTGACATTTTTGTACATTTTTACCAGTTATGCCCAGCCTCTTGCCTTTTGGCAGCCGTCCGGACAGCCGGCACACGCCGGTTTTCGGTTCCGCACGCTTTCGGCCGCCGCCATCCCGCCGAGTGCCGTCTCCCGCAGTTGATACGGGATGCTCTTGCCGACGCTGTACATGGCCTCCACGACTTCGTCAAACGGGACGAGGGTTTTGCCGCCCGTCGCCAGCGCAATCTCCGTACAGATGATCGCATTGGAAACGCCCATGGCGTTCCGTTTCTGGCACGGAGCCTCGACCAGTCCGCAGATCGGATCGCAGACGAGTCCGAGAATGTTGGCGATCGCGTCTCCTGCCGCCGCCAGACACTCACGCGGGGTTCCCCCCATGAGTTCGCAGAGAGCGGAAGCCCCCATGGCGGACGCCGTGCCGACCTCGGCCTGACAGCCCCCCTGCGCCCCGGAAATACAGGCGTTACGTGCGACGAGATAGCCGACCGCGCCAGCATTGAACAGAGCCATCACCAGTTCCTCTTCCGAATAGCCGTACTTCTCTTCCGCGGCCACCAGAATCCCGGGAAGCACCCCGGACGCCCCCGCCGTCGGTGCCGCCACGATCCGACCCATAGAGGCGTTGACTTCCAGCACGCCCATCGCGTATGCGGATGCCAGCGAGGAGAGCCCGGAGACGGCGCCTTTTTCGCGCAGGCGGGCCAAAAGTGCCCCCGATTCCCCGCCGATGAACCCTCCGAGCATCGAAAGGCCGCTTTCCTGAGAACGGCGGACGCTTTCCCGCATAACGCCAAGCGACACTCTCATCCTCTCGAAAATCTCCTCGCGGGTACATTCCGAGAGTTCGGTTTCGCGGCGTAGCATAGCCTCGGAGAGAGAAATGTTTTCTTTTTCACAATAGGCAAGCAACGCGGTTCCGTTTGTAAAATTCATCCTCTCGCCCCCTCTTACTTAGCTAAATATTTGACCGAACAGATGTTCGGAAGTTTCCGCAGCGTTTCGATCACGTCCGATTCGACGGATCCGTCAATCTCGATGACCGAATAGGCGCGGGATCCCTTATCTTCGCGGTACACCCGCATAAACGCGATATTGACTTTTTTCTCTTCCATAACGGAGCAGATGTCAGCGAGCACGCCCGGCTTGTCGTTCTGCGTGATCAGAATGGCGTTGTATTCTCCCGTAAAACGGACGTTCACCCCGTTGATCTGTACGATCTCGATATTGCCGCCGCCGACCGAGCAACCGCGCAGGCTTGTCTTCTCCCCCTGCTCGTCCGTCATAAGAATGTCCACGGTGTTCGGGTGCATACTCACATCGATCTCCTCCACCGGATCAAACAAAAAGTCGATCCCCCGCTCTTTTGCGATGGCAAAGGAATCCCGGATGCGATAATCGCCCGGGTCAAATCCCATGATACCGGCAAGTAGTGCGCGGTCCGTTCCGTGACCCTGATACGTTTTGGAAAAAGAGCCGTACAGCCGGAACCGGACGGAGCGAACCTGCCCGCCGGCGATCTTGCCGGCGATCAGAGCAATGCGGAGAGCCCCGGCCGTATGGGAGCTGGACGGGCCGATCATGATCGGCCCGATAATATCAAAAACGCTGATCTCTTTCATGACTTCCTCCGTTTTCAAAATCCTCTTTATCATACGAAGCGGGAATGGCGATTTTTCGGATATTCCCGCCGACCGACCGGATTTTTCCGACCATATCGACATATCCGCGTTCCATGTGGAAAATGTCGTCGATCACCGTCCGTCCCTCGGCGGCGAGTCCCGCGATCACCATGGCCGCCCCGGCGCGCAGATCCACGGCGCGAACCGAGGCCCCGTGCAAAACGTCCGTTCCGGTGATGACGGCGGTATTGCGTTCCACTTGAATATGAGCGCCCATGCGCCGGAGTTCTTCGGTATACCGAAAACGGTTTTCATACACCGTCTCGGACAGGCGGCTGACGCCGGAAGCAAGGCAAAGAAGCACCGCGACCTGCGGGTTCATATCCGTCGGAAAACCGGGATACGGCAGGGTCTTGATGTTGACGGGTGAAAGAGGGCCTTTTCTCGTCACCAGAACCGCGTCGTCCATCTCCTCGACCGAAACGCCCATTTCGATCATTTTGGCGGAAGTCGCTTCCAGATGTTTCGGGATAACGCCCCGAATATACAGACGGCCGCCGGTCGCCGCCGCCGCCATCATAAACGTCCCCGCCTCGATCATATCGGGAATCACCGCGTATGTACAGCCGGAAAGCCGCTCGACACCCCGGATTTTAACGGTGCCGGTCCCGGCGCCGGAAATGTTCGCTCCGCAATAGTTTAGGAAGTTGGCCACGTCGACCACGTGGGGTTCCCGCGCCGCGTTCTCGATCACCGTCTGCCCTTTCGCCTTGACGGCGGCAAGAATGGCGTTGATCGTACCGCCGACCGTCACGCAGTCAAAGTAAATATGGTTGCCGCAGAGGCCGGTTTCCGTCCGCGCTTCGATAAAACTGCTGTCCAGCATGACCGAAGCGCCGAGTGCCTCAAAAGCCTTGATATGCTGATCGATCGGCCGTGCCCCGATGTCGCACCCGCCGGGCAAAGCCACCATCGCGCGGCCGAATCGCGCGAGCATGGCTCCGATCAGATAATACGAACCGCGGATTTTCCTGACCAGTTCGCACGGCGCGGAAACCGGTTCCACGCCTCTGGTATCGATCTCCACACTGGTCTCGGTCAAAAAGCGGACCTTTCCGCCGACGGACTTGACCAGATTCAGCGCGATCTCCACATCGTTTATTCTCGGCAAGTTCTCTATGACACAGACATCATCGACGGCAATACAGGCAAAAATGATCGGTGTGGCGGCGTTTTTCATGCCGCTGATCGAAACCTGCCCGTGCAAAGCGTTCCCGCCGTCGATTATGATTTTCTCCATATGTCGTGCTCCCCCAAAAAATGATTTATTGCCGTTCGCCCGTCATCATATCGTACTCGGCCACCGTGCCGTCCTCATAACAGAGCCGGCATACCGGAATCAGATAAAACGAGTCTTTCATGTCGTAATAGATGGCGTAGGCGTATTCTACACTGCCGATCAGCCGGATTTGTTTTTCCGATCCGGCATCCCAGTATGCTTTTTCATTCAGCAGAATCGTAAGCAGGTCTTTTCCGCCCGGTTTCAGCGAACGGGACGGAGAGGCAAGCAGCAGGTTCCCCTTCACTGTCAGAAACGCATCCTCACGGAACCGAACCGACAGCGCGGCATCGGTGACAAGACCGCCCGCCATCAGATCCATCGTTGCCACATAATACCCACCCGATACGGAATAGGCGATTTCTCGGCAGGAAAACCCGATCGCATATTTTCCGCCCGAAGAGACGTCTGCCCGATCCCCGGCCATGACGAATGAAGAAAGACGGGCAGCCGCTTCGGCACCAATCTTTTCCCCGTCGGCCACCGAGACGGTCGCGGACTCCGGAGCCGGGGAAAATCCGTGCGCTTCATACGAAAACAGATGCCCGGCATCCAGCCGGTAAAGCCCGGTTTTTCCGGAACATTCCAAGCCTTTTTCGGGCTCC
>JAGHUY010000263.1 GCA_018064545.1 Candidatus Apopatosoma intestinale
AACAGTTCCACGGTAGCCCCGGGGACGTTCACGCCGCCCTCCGTGACGTTGCCGCTGATGGAAGCGCTCGGATTGCTGTCCCCTATCCACTTGGCGTAGAGTGTCATGTGATCGGTCACAGCGTCTGCCTCAAAGTTCCACGCAGTCGTGCATCCCGCTTCCTTATACCAACCGCCGAAAACAGTTCCCGACGCGGTGGGGGATGCCGGAGCGTCGATCCGTGAGCCGGCGACAACGCCGGTATAGCCTTGCACCTGCGTTCCGTGCCCCTGCATATCGAAGGTCACGTTGCAAAGCAGGGCAAACTCCGCCGCGACGGTCACGTCCGCGTCGGGCATCGTGAGGATTTTGCTCTCCGTGATGTCGGTCGGGGATGCGGGGTCGGTCGTATACCAACCGAGGCTTTTCAGCACATATCCCTCATCCGGTGTGGGGGTAAACGATACCGTGTCGCCCTGATAAAGCATTTCGGGCGCAATGTAGAGCAACTGACCGTGCGGGTGAGGCAGGATCGTCATCGTATACGGATGATCCACCTCGGCGGTGATGTCGGTCGTATTGTCGGCCAGCACGCCGAGAGGCAATGCGGAAAACAGAAGAAGCAGCACCGCAAGAACGGAAATCAGCTTTTTTATTTTATTGTTCAAGCAGTTATCACTTCGCTTTCGTTTGGGCTCAGCAGGGCGGTTGCCCGCCCTGCTGAAATAAATCCTTTACAGTAAAATGAAATTATGAACCGAATGTCTTGGTTGCATCATATGTTCCGTTGCCGTAACCATCCACCCACAGATTTTTAACTACGATAGACGTGATCGCATTACCGCTGATATGGAGTTCCAAACCGTTTCCTCCATCTCCATAGGTAATAAGATATCCGTAAGCGGTTTTCGTAGCAACATAAGCACCCAAATCGTAATCGTTCTCATTAAGTCCGTCAAATTTCGTACCGAGTTTTCCGGTCTGAGTATTGTACCAAATCTTGTTGTAGCCTATACCGTTTTTCCATCCGTCGTCCCATGAGGTCGGCAGGCTTGCCGCATACATACTGAGGACTTTATTACCATTAAGCGGGGGTTCCTTATAAGTTCCGTTTCCATCGTCTACGCTATTATCATAGCCGATATAATTAATGAGCTCTATGGACGTAATTTTGTTGTCGCTGATATATACTTTGATACTCTGACCGATCGCATACCCGTAATCGGTTTGAATGGCAGGCTTAGTCAAGTTTAAATCAAAGATGCTACAACCTTGGAAATGGCTGCAAATTTTATTGGTTTCGGTATTGTACCAGATAGCACTGCCGTAGCCGTTTGTCCATACATCGTCGTTATTCGTGCCTTTCGGGAGGCTTGAAGAGTACATTTCGATGACATCATTGCCGCTCAGTTGCGGCTTTTCGTATGTACCGTTATATTTTGCGATCTCGCCTGTTCCGCCGCTTACCGTTACAGAACCAATCTTTCCTTCTTTCATCGTAAAGAGAACAGTCAGCTGATCTGTGAGTTTGAATTTGTAATTGTTACCGTCTTTGGTAAGCTTTGCGTTCGGGACACTACTCCCCCCCAGTTCGAGAGAACCGCTGTTAAAACGCAAATCTATAACCTTGTCATTGTACCACCGTGAATCAGAGGTAGGATACGAATCAGACCATGTGGAGTTGAGAAGAGATGCGATCGTCATATTATCGGGTTTAAGCGTTTCGGTCTTTATCTTTATGCTAATCAGTTTGTCACTTTGTACATTAAACTCTATCGGATAATTTTTGGTGGTAGATCTGGCATAATAAGTGTTGCCAAGATGAGAGGCGGTTCCCGTCAGCGGGATGTAGTCAACAACCTCCCAGCTGCCTTGGCGATATTCAAAGAAAGCCAAATTACCGTTGTCAACAAAACATGCTGAGTCTCCGGTATCACTGAACCAACCGTCAAGAAGTGTTGTCGGGAAGGTTGTTTCGGACAGGTTAAGCAATTCGGAAATCGCTTTTGTTTCAAGCGGTGCGAAAGTAAGATCGATAACGGATCCGGCTTTGGCATGGATCGACGTCAGATGACCGCTTGTCATATTGAAAGTGATCGTAAGACTGCCGGCTCTCATGAAGTAGTTTTCGCTGTCTTTGATTTTTTCCACTTCATAATAGAGAGGAGCGATAGGTTCTTCATTTCTTCCATCATATAACATCACACAATCCATACTTTGGAATGTACCTGTATAGATCGCATACATGTTGTCGCCACCATTCGCGACCCACATGTTATCCATACTCATTTCGGCGGGGAAACCGGGAGTTTTGACTGTGTCAAGCAAAGTTCCGACTGTGGTCACTTCTTTGTCGCCGAAGGAAAACACAAGCGTTGCGGTATAGTCGGCAGGAGCTGCCTTTTTCCATTCGTCGTCAGATACGGTCACACTGATGGTGGAATCGTTGATTTTGTTGCCGTCAAATACCGTAACGGTGGTATCTTTGTTCAGCGTAACATAATCTCCGCCTTGGGCATACTGATAGGTCGCCGCCATGGTATGCTCGTTACCGTCGGTAAAGTTTGCATTTGTCATATCAACGGTATAGTAAATTCTGGTTCCGTAAGAAGCGTCTTTAACGTTGGCAACGGTTGCTTTGCCGTCAAGCACAACGTCTTTGTGATTGGTTTTGTTGAGTTCGGTCGTTCCCGGGATCACCATTTCATAGGACAACTCCACAACTTTTTTTGCCTTGATGGTGGTGGTGTTGTTGGGCTCTTCCGCAAAGTCGCCGCCGGAAAAGCTGCCGTCAGCATCCAGCACGCCGAAATCAACAACGATGAAAATTTCGGCCAAATTGTTGGCTGCATCATATGGCACGGAAACTCCGATATTACTGTATTCCTTCCCGTTCCAAACGATTTTGGCATTGGCAAGATCCTTCTGTACTGTTTGGGGGTCATAGGTCAAAGCAATAATATATCCGTATTGTACACCCGCTTCAAAGGTAGTGGCTCCCCCCTTATCTGCTCTGTTCCAATGGTTTCCACCATACTCGTATCCACCCTCTTGGACGACTTTACCCCAAATAGCCTCCAGTCCATGGATTCCGTCACAAGTGCCATCTATGATTACGTTGCCTTTGGGTAGTTCACTACCCACTGTTTGTTTTTTCGGAACCGGGCTATTGACCGTAAATGTCATTGTCTCACTGTTGAAAGACCAAGTATTTGTCTCCGTCGCAAACGCGGTGATGCTCATGCATCCGAGCAGCATGATGACTGCAAGGATAATGGCTAATGCTTTTTTCATGTGTTTTTCTCCTTTATATAAAATATTTTTTTACTTTTGCTACTGAACCGTGATGTCCAGTTTGCTTGTCGCTCCGTTGAGAGGCGAACGGTTTTCATCGTCGGTGAAGCACTCATATTTGAGCGTCACGTCCCGGTAAATGCCTCGTTCCATCGGTGCTACAAGCGTGATGGGATTGGTGTAATACCCGGGTTTGACGAATTCGCTTTGATAGATTCTTGTGCCGTTCGCCAAAATCAGCGAAATGCGGATGAGGCAGGTGTTTTCACCGGGATTATACAATACGACCTCCTGCGTCTTTGTTCCCGCCTTGAAGGTCATCCCGGCGAAAGCGGGCAGATGGATGTTGCCTGCATCCTTGGGCTTTTTTTGCTCCTCCGGGATCGGTTCGCCGCCGCCGATGACCGTTGGGGGTTCATCCGGTACGGGCGTGTTTTCATGGCGATTCCCGAATCCCAAAATGAGGATCACGATGATCGCGATCAGCAGAAGCACCGACATAATGATCATAGGTAGATTCTTTTTGATCGCAGGAAGTTTCTCTTTGATCATCGCAGAGAGCTTCTCTATAACCGCGGAAAACTTCTCTCTGATCGCAGACAGAATCTGCTTAACTTTCATTGGAAAATCACTCTCCTTTTCTGCGCCGCACGGGAACGCATATGACTGCCTCCGGGATCAAGCCCCGAATGATAACAGAAAAAGACCGCGGTTCTCATCGGCACAGGCCTCCCGTGTCGATAAATACCGCGATCGTTGATGCTTTTGTAAATGTTTGCAAAAAGGGCTGACAAAAAAGCGTAGTGTCGCTACGCTTGCTTGCTTAAAGATTAGCGCATCTGCCGTCATCTTTGTCAAGTCCTCTCTGCATTTTTCCGGCGAGTTCATGCATTAAAACAGATTGTAAGATAAGAAAAATGCATCATCTTGATATAATTTTTCACTATTATACTATAT
>JAGHUY010000255.1 GCA_018064545.1 Candidatus Apopatosoma intestinale
GAACAGGGGTGTTCAAAACTGATTTCGTCACCGTCAAGCGTGGTGATGATCCCGCCAGCCTCCGTGAGGATCAGCGAGGAAGCGGCGTAGTCCCAAGGGGAGAGCGTCCATTCAAAAAAGAGTTCGGCGCGACCGGCGGCGACGGTGCAGATGTCAAAGGCGGCCGATCCGCTTCGACGCAGATCGGTGGCGCGGTTCAGATAATCGAGAGCCGTCTGCATCGTTTTTTCGTGTAGTTCGGTTTTATAGGGAGAGGTGCCGAACAGAACCAGCCCGTTTTCCAGATCGTTATCGGATACGTGGATCGGCTTTCCGTTGAGGTAGGCACCGCGTCCGAGTTCGGCCGAATAAACCTCACGGAGATACGGCTGACAGACTACGCCCAGCACCGGTTTTCCGTCTTTGAGCAGTCCGATGGAGACGCAACTGATCGGATAGCCGTGGATAAAGTCGGTCGTCCCGTCGATCGGATCGACGATAAAGGCGTATCCGTGCCGGATGTCGTCGGCGGTGTCGCCCTCCTCTCCGACGAAGACTGCCTCCGGCAGAAGAGCCGTCAATTCCTTTTTCAGTTTCGCTTCGATCATCTTATCGTATGCCGTGACAAAGTTGGCGTGACCGGCCTTGACGTCGATGGCAAACGCATTTCGATCCGCTTCCAAAATGATCTTTCCGCATTTCTCCGCGATTCTCTCGATTTTTTTGCACAGGGGACTGAGTGGATATTGGATTTTCATAAAAGTGTCCTTTCCCGGTTACGGCTCCCAGATCAGTTGCCGGATGGTGGAAGTTTCGCCGTTGTTTTCATAATAGACCGTCAGTACGGTTCCGTCTTTCCGTTCGACCGACGCCGGATATCCGAGATCGGGGGACGGGGCGTGTTCGGTGAGAAGAATCTCTTCTCCGAACGTTCTGCCGAGATCACGGCTGATTCTCGCCCGGATGCCGTAGTTTCCTTTGCGGCAGGCGTATGTCAGAAGCAAAGCACCGGATGAGTGGAGCAGGAAATGCGGCGGGGAACCGGCTTCCTCGGGTAAGATCGGGCGGGGGACGGAAAACGTCAGACCGCCGTCGGCGGATTCGGTCAGATAGACGGTAAAGAGGGGATGCTCCCCGGAACGCTGAACGCGGATGGCGACGAGAAGCCGCCCGTCCGGCAGATATACGGCGTGGGGCTCACAGGCAAAACCCTCGCCGTGCGCGTCGATGCAGGGCGGAATTGCCCCGATCGGAACGAATTCTTCGTTTTCGTTCAATTCGCAACAGAGCACGGGCGTGCCGCTTTTATCCTCGGGATCGTGAATGCGCCCGACCCACAGAATCCGTCCGTCCGGCAGGGCACATGGGCCGTGAGGACTGGTGACGGGGCTTCTGTGAATCTCTCCAAACACCATGCCGCCGTCGTGGCTGACGGCGTAGGTGGAGCCGAGAAACCGTTCTTCGGCGTCCGTGGGGACTCTGTCGAGATAGGCGCGGATCAGATCGGCGCTTTTTCCCACCTGATCCCCGATAACGCGTCTCTGAAACGCAACGTTATTGTTGAACGAGGTCATGATAACCCGATTGCCGGACACGCAGAGACCGGCATCGCGGTCGTCAAGCGGGGTGTCGATGACGGGAGCGGGACGTGTCCACGTTTCACCGTCGTCGCGGCTGTAACAGATCACGGCTTTTCCGAACGGGCAGACGTGGCGCATCCGGAAGCCGGAACAGGCCATGGCAAGCGATCCGTCGGGAAGACGGGCTACCGTCGGCCATGCAAAATAGGAAAAAACGGAATTCGGATTGTCGCAGATCGTCCGCGGTTTTTCGTGTATCTTCATGAACTTGACCTCCCGTTTGTTCGTCTTTTTCATTGTGCCACATTCTTAGTCTTTTGTAAAAAAAAAACGACGGCCCGGCCGCCTTTTTTGATGTTACTACCGAGTGAAAAACAGGGTGATGAGAGCCGCCGCGAGAGCCGCCGCCCCGACGGGCGCACACTTTGCGATAAATTGGCCGTAATGAAATGCCAGCCCGTGTTTTTTTAAGATTCCCGTCCACATGATACCGGCAAGCGCCCCGATCGGCGTCAGCAACGCACCGAGGTTGGAGCCGATGACGGTCGCGAGCACCGCGGCGGTCTGTGTCTCTCCGGCAAGAGGTTCGACGAGGGAACAAAACAGGACGCTCATCGGAATGTTGTTGATGACGTTGGCACTGAGCGCGGAGACGACACCGTACACGCCGATGACGTGATGATTCCCGAGAAACGCGGCGATCTTTGCCGTGATGCCGCACTCTCCGAGTGCCAGAATGATGACGAACATGGAAAGGATGAACGGGACGAGCTGCCACGGGGCGCGGCGGGTACAGGAGAGAAGTACGGCCGGCTTTTTCCGGCGGAACAGATCGAAGATCAAAGTGGTGATGTAGAGCGAGATCACGGAAAACAGCGCGATCATCCACATCTCCCACCCGACGTAGGACGCGATGGCCAGCAGAACGGTGCAACCGATCAGGTGAGTCAGGCCGAGAACCAACAGGCCTTTATCCTTGATGGTCACGATTTCGTCGATCGGGGTGATCGCCGTGTGTAGTTCCTTATGGAATAACAGCCACAAAACGAGAAACGCGATGACGCCGGCGGCGACGGGCGGCAGGATCATGACACGCAGATAGCCGATAAAGTCCAGCCCGTAGGTGGCGGACAGATAGACGTTGGTGGGATTTCCGATGATCAGCGCCATGCTCCACGTATTGGCGGCCACGAA
>JAGHUY010000323.1 GCA_018064545.1 Candidatus Apopatosoma intestinale
CGGCATTTGCATTACGGGCGGAGAACCCTTACTGCAAAAGGATATTTCTGATTTTATACAGAAGTGTAAATCACTCGGATACCGTGTAAAGCTGGATACGAACGGCTCGTTTCCCGCCAAATTGAAAGAACTGGCGGGTGCCGGACTACTCGATTACGTGGCCATGGACGTAAAGAACTGCCGCGAAAAATACGGGATGACCGTCGGTCTGCCGCATTTCGATACCGCGCCGATCGAGGAGAGCGTGGCCTTTCTGCTCTCCGGCAAAGTCCCGTTCGAATTTCGCACGACGGTGGTGGAGGAATTTCACACCGTGGAGGACATCGTGAAAATCTCCGAATGGATCGCCGGGGCACCGCGGTATTTTTTACAGAATTTCGTGGATTCCGAGCATCTGATCGGCGAAAACCTCCATCCGGCAAGCAAAGACACATTGAGTGCCATGCGCGACGCGGCGCGGAAAAACGTGCCGCCGACAAATTTACGGGGATTAGGCTGAAAAAACACAATATATAGTGTAAAATGCTCTTGACAAGGCACAAGATATATGGTAAAATGGCCTCGTAATTCGCGCTTGACTACCATAGACGGCGCTTCATGGAGGAAAAATCATGTATCGAGTCAACAAACGGGACGGAAAAATCGTAGAATTTGATCTTTCCAAGATTTCTGCCGCGATGAAAAAGGCTTTTGAGGCCTGCGGGAAAAACTTCCATCCGGACGTGGTGGATTTTCTGGCTCTCAAAGTGACGGCGGATTTCGAATCGAAGATTCAGAACGAATTGATTTCCGTAGAAGCCATTCAGGACAGTGTGGAATCCGTTCTGATCAAAGCCGGCTATGACGACGTGGCCAAGGCCTACATTCTGTACCGGAAACAGAGAGAGAAGATCCGCAACCTGTCCAGCACGCTTCTGGACTACAAGAACACCGTCGACGATTATCTGAAAAATCTCGACTGGCGTGTGAAAGAGAACTCCACCGTCACGTATTCCGTGGGCGGTCTGATTTTATCCAACTCCGGGGCGATCACCGCCAACTATTGGCTGTCCGAGGTCTACGATCAGGAAATCGCCGACGCTCACCGCAATGCGGACCTGCATCTGCACGACCTTTCCATGCTGACCGGCTACTGCGCCGGTTGGTCGTTAAAGCAACTGATTCAAGATGGACTCGGCGGCGTTGTCGGCAAGATCACATCCTCTCCGGCCAGCCACCTCTCCACGCTCTGCAACCAGATGGTCAACTTCCTCGGCATCATGCAGAACGAGTGGGCAGGAGCTCAGGCGTTCTCCTCTTTTGATACCTATCTTGCTCCGTTCGTCAAGATCGACAATCTGTCGTATAAAGAAGTCAAACAGTGCATCCAGTCGTTCATCTACGGTGTCAACACGCCGTCTCGCTGGGGCACGCAGGCACCGTTCTCCAACATCACGCTGGACTGGACCGTGCCGAACGACCTGGCCGAACTGAACTGCATCGTCGGCGGCAAGGAAGTGGACTTCAAATATAAAGACTGTAAAAAAGAGATGGGTATGGTAAACAAGGCGTTCATCGAGATCATGATCGAAGGCGACGCCAACGGTCGCGGTTTCCAGTACCCGATCCCCACCTATTCCATCACCCGTGATTTCGACTGGTCGGAAACCGAAAACAACAAGATGCTGTTTGAGATGACCGCCAAGTACGGAACCCCGTATTTCTCCAACTATATCAACTCCGATATGGAGCCGAGCGACGTCCGCAGTATGTGCTGCCGTCTGCGCCTTGACCTGCGCGAACTGCGCAAAAAGTCCGGCGGCTTCTTCGGAAGCGGTGAATCCACCGGTTCCATCGGCGTCGTGACGATCAATATGCCGCGTATCGCCTATCTTGCCAAGGATGAAAAGGACTTTTACGCCCGTCTCGACAAGATGATGGACATCGCCGCCCGTTCGCTGAAAACCAAGCGTACCGTCATCACCAAACTGCTCGATTCCGGTCTGTATCCGTATACCAAGAGATACCTCGGCACATTTGCCAACCATTTCTCCACGATCGGTCTGGTCGGGATGAACGAGGCGTGCCTCAACGCGAACTGGATCCGTGCCGATCTGACGGAAGAAAAGGCGCAGGCGTTTACCCGCGACGTTCTCAACCATATGCGTGAGCGTCTCTCCGATTATCAGGAGATGTACGGCGACCTCTATAACCTGGAAGCCACGCCGGCCGAGTCCACCTCGTACCGTCTTGCCAAGCACGATAAACAGAAGTATCCCGACATCATCACCGCCGCCAAGACCGGCGATCAGACGCCGTACTACACCAACAGTTCGCATCTGCCGGTTGGTTATACGGACGATATTTTCTCTGCCCTCGATATTCAGGACGAATTGCAGACGCTCTATACCTCCGGTACCGTGTTCCACGCTTTCCTCGGCGAGAAACTGCCGGATTGGAAAGCGGCCGCCAATCTGGTCCGCAAGATCGCGGAAAACTATAAACTTCCGTATTATACCATGTCTCCGACGTATTCCGTCTGCAAAAACCATGGCTATCTGGCGGGCGAGCAGTTCAAATGCCCCGAGTGCGGTGAGGCGACCGAAGTATACAGCCGTATAACAGGATATTACCGCCCGGTACAGAACTGGAACGTCGGCAAGGCGCAGGAATACAAGAACCGCAAGACCTACGACATCGGCCGCTCCGTCCTGACGCACAGCGGTCCGAAGACGGCAGAAACCGCTTGCACCTGTGAGCATCCGACGGTCGAAGACGACCGCACGATCCTCTTCACCACCGCCACCTGTCCGAACTGCAAGATCGCCTGCGCGATCCTCGACAAAGCGGGTGTTTCCTATGAAAAACTTCTCGCCAATGAGAACGCAGAACTGGCGACCGAGCTTGGTGTCAAACAGGCTCCGACCCTCGTCATGATAAAAGACGGAGCGGTCGAAAAGATTTCGGGAGTGTCCGATATTAAGAAGTATCTCGGTGTATAGTTATGATTTACGATTTGATCATCATCGGCGGCGGCCCTGCGGGGCTGACCGCCGCTCTGTATGCACGCAGAGCGAATAAAAGCGTGATCGTGCTCGAAAAAGCCACGTTCGGCGGGCAGATCACGTTTTCTCCCAAGGTGGAGAACATTCCCGGTTTTGCCAGTCTGTCCGGCAACGAGTTTGCCGAAAAACTGGTGGAGCAGGTGCTTTTGCAGGGTGCGGAAGTCGATTCCTGCGAGGTGACGGAACTGAGAGACGGCAAAACGAAGACCGTCGTGACCGACGGCGGCACCTACGAGGGGAAAGCCGTGATCCTCGCGACGGGGGCGAGACACCGTTTGCTGGGCTTGCCTCATGAAGAAGAACTGATCGGAAACGGCATTTCTTTCTGCGCCGTCTGCGACGGAGCGTTTTTTAAGGACAAAAAAGTCGCGGTCATCGGCGGCGGAAACTCGGCTTTGCAGGAGGCACTCCTCCTTGCCGATCTGGCGGCTAAGGTGACCGTGGTTCAAAATCTCGATTTTCTGACCGGTGAGCAGAAGCTCCGCGAGGCACTTTCGGAAAAAGCCAACGTAGAGGTAATCCTCGGCACGGTCGTCGATTCCTATATCGGTGAAAACGAGTTAACAGGCATCCGCATCCGCAGGGAAGCCGATGGGACGGTGACGGAACTGCCGCTTGACGGGGTATTTCTTGCCGTCGGGCTGGTGCCGCAGAACGAGGCATTTGCCGACGTTATCTCTCTCGACGGGCGCGGCTATGCCGACGCGGGTGAGGACTGCCGCACCGGAACGGACGGGATTTTCGTGGCGGGTGACTGCCGCACCAAGCGTATCCGCCAGGTGACGACGGCCGCCGCCGACGGCGCGATTGCCGCGCTTGCCGCTTGCGATTATGTGGATTCTCTCGGCAAATAGTAGACGGAAAGTCCCGGATGACCCGATCATCCGGGCTTTTTTGTCATCGGCGGCCTTTTTGTCATATACTTTCCTTAATAAAAGGAAAGGGGACTTGATTTTTATAAAAAACGATTGTATAATATAAAAAACACGGAAGGGAGGAGGGCTTTCTTTATGAGCGGATTTCAAAAATTGCTTTCCGGCGTTTCGCCGGTCGCGGTCGTGATCATATCCATTGCGCTGATGCTGTTCATCGGTTTTGCGCTGACGCGGCTGACCAAAAAACTGCGGCTTCCGAACGTGACGGCCTACATCCTGACCGGTATTCTGATCGGGCCGTACTGTCTGAACCTGATTCCCGGACGAGTCGTGGACGGCATGAGTTTTCTGCCCGACATCGCCCTCGCTTTCATCGCGTTCAGCACGGGCGAGTTCTTCCGTTTTTCCGTTCTCAAAAAGAACGGCGGCAAGGTCGTCGTGATCACTTTGCTGGAATCTCTGCTCGCCTCCGTCGTGGTGTTTACCGTCACATTCTTCCTGCTCCGACTGGACTTGGCGTTTTCGATCGTGCTTTCGGCATTGGCGGCGGCGACCGCGCCCGCTTCGACGATGATGACCATCCGTCAGACGGGAGCGAAGGGCGATTTTGTACAGACACTTTTGCAGGTCGTGGCACTCGATGACATCGTGGGGCTGCTCGCGTACAGCATCCCCATCTCGGTGGCTCTCGCCTCGCTGTCCGGCTCCGTGTTTTCATTCGGAACGGTTATAAAGCCGATTCTCGCCAATCTCGCCGTTCTCGTTCTCGGCGGTATTTTCGGGCTTGTCATGAAATGGCTGATGCCCAAAAAGCGTTCGACGGATAACCGCCTCATCATCAGCATCGCCACCCTGTTCGCGTTCTGCGGCATCTGCGCACTGTTCGACACGTCGCCGCTTCTCGGCTGTATGTCGATGGGCACGGTCTATATCAACGTCACCGACGACGAAAAACTGTTCAAACAACTCAACTATTTCAGCCCGCCGCTTCTGCTGCTGTTCTTTGTGCGGTCGGGGCTGACGTTCCGTCTCGATGCTCTTACGGACACTTCGTCCTCCGTCGGCGGTGTGCCGCTGATCTTGGTCGGTGTCATTTATTTCGTCGTCCGTATCTTCGGCAAATATGCCGGCGCTTTCCTCGGTGCGCTTGCCGTTGGGAAAGCGAAGTCGGTGCGGAGTTATCTCGGTCTTGCGCTGATCCCGCAGGCCGGGGTGGCCATCGGCCTTGCGGCACTCGGCGCACGGACACTCGGCGGGGAAGCCGGCGCGGCGCTGGAAACCGTGATTCTCGCTTCCAGTGTACTGTATGAATTGATCGGTCCCGCCTGTGCCAAGTTGGCACTTTTCCTCTCCGGCTCCTATTCGACGGCCATCGAGGACGTGGTTTCCGTCGTGGAAGTGGAAGAGAACGGCCGGAAGAAGACGCCGGTCGAACTTCTCACGGAACGTATCCGCAAGATTCAGGAGACGATCCCGCCGCATACGCAGACCGAGGAGAACGAACAGGCGTTTACCGAGGCGGCGGAAGAACAATATCAACAACAGGTGTACCGTCATATTCTGCTCCGTCGATTCGGCGGCAGAAGATAGGAGGATTTCAATGAGTACGAATTTCTTTATGAGCGACCCGATCGCCAAGCTTCTCGGCTTTTGGGCGCACGATCCCGGCGAATGGACTTGTTATCTGTTCAAGATCGTGCTGTCTCTCATTCTTGCCGCCCTCGTCGGCTGGGAACGTGCCAGTAAACGCCACGCCGCGGGACTGCGCACTTTTATGCTCGTCTCATTTGCTTCGACGGTGGCGATGATCCTCGACGTGACGATGATCTTCCACGGTGTCTCGATCGCTCCGTTTATTTCTGCCGCGACGGTCATCGGACTTGCCATTCTGTCGATCAATTCCACGCTATACAGTTCCCGCAATCAGATCAAGGGTCTGACAACATCGGTTGCCCTTTGGGCCGAGGGTATCATCGGCTTTTCGATCGGGGCGGGGCTTTATACGATCGCGCTGATCTCGTTTATCGCGTTCTTCTGCTGTCTGTCGCTGTTCCCCCGTCTGGAGGCGGTACTCAAAGACCGCTCCAACCACTTTGAAGTGCATCTGGAACTGAAAAACATCAGCTTTTTGCAGGACTTCGTGACCACGATCCGTGCGCTCGGCATGAAGATCGACGACATCGAGTCGAATCCTGCCTATCTCGGCTCGGGGCTCAGCGTCTATTCGGTGTCGATTTCCGTGACCGGAAAGGAACTCAAACAGTATAAGACGCATAAGGAGATCATCGAGGCGCTCCAAACGCTCGAATACATTCATCATATTGAGGAAATGTAACCCTCTTTTGAAAGCAAAAAGACCGCCGCGGCGGTCTTTTTTCTATTGGAGATGTGTTTCGATTTTGCTTAAAATCATGTCGAGTGCGACTTTGTTTTCGCCGCCCTCCGGGATGATAATATCGGCGTATCGCTTACTGGGTTCGACGAACTGCTCGTGCATGGGCTTGACGGTGGCGAGATACTGCGTGATGACCGACTCCATACTGCGTCCGCGGGTGCGCACGTCCCGTTGGAGGCGGCGCAGAATCCGCACGTCCGCGTCGGTATCGACAAAGATACGGATGTCGAACAGGTCGCGCAGTTCTTTTTC
>JAGHUY010000146.1 GCA_018064545.1 Candidatus Apopatosoma intestinale
AGTACCTTGATAAGGTGGCGGCAATCCGGAGTGGCGAATACTACGTCAATATGATGATCGCATGGTTTTTCGCCACGGCTTTGACGAAACAGTGGGCAAACACCGTTCCGGTTCTGGAAGAAGAGCGGCTCAGCGTTTGGGTGCACAACAAGACCATACAGAAAGCGTGCGAAAGTTATCGGATTTCCGAGGAACAAAAAGGCTGGCTGAAAACGAAGAAACGGTAACAGAGCATTCCAGAGACGAACGGATGAGATTTTTGACAGAAACCCTTGCTTTTTATGAAAAAATATGGTATACTGAACAAAATTAAAAAAGCATTTAAAAGAGGAGAATCGCTATGGAAATCAAAAAGACTCAGAACGGTGCCGCCCTTGACGTAGCGGTGGCAGGCAGACTGGATACCACGACCGCCCCCCAGTTGGAAGCGGAACTGAAAGGCTCTCTTGACGGGATCACGGCTCTTACTCTTGATTTCGCCGGGTTGGAGTACATCTCTTCGGCCGGTCTCCGTGTTCTTTTGGCCACGCAGAAAGTCATGAATACGCAGGGGAAAATGGTTATCCGTAACGTCAACGACGATATCAAAGAAGTATTTGAGATCACCGGATTCTGTGATATTTTAACGATCGAATAACAGCAAAAAATCCGCCGTGACGGCGGATTTTTTTATCGGTTGAGAAGGTAAATGGCCAAGTTCAGATACGCCGCGAACGTGACCCAAAGCAGATAGGGAATCTGTAACAGTGCCGCCGTCTTGCTCACTTTTCCGAACGATACGATCATCGCTAGGATGATGCCCCACAGGACGAGAATCCAAAGAAACGACAGCAGAAACGCGCGATTATTGAAGAACAGCAGACTCCACGTGACGTTGGCGATCAGATTGGCGACGTACAATGCCAAGGCATTGCGGACTTTTTCCGGCTCCTTTTTCCGGTTTTCAAACACGATGGCGGCCCCGATTCCCATCAGAATGAACAGAACGGTCCAAACGATGGGAAACAGGATCGACGGCGGGGAGAGCGGCGGTCGGACGATGTCATCGTAAATATCCATATTATCCCGCGTCAGCAGGGCGGAAAGTCCACCGACGCCCAGAGCAATGACGATGGAGACGAGATAGGGCTTGATTTTTTGCCACATAATTATCACCTCGCCATCATGGTATTCGCGAGAAATGCCGGATATGCAAAAAACTCCGCGTCTGCGGAGTTTTTCCGGTTGATTTCAAACGTTACAAAAGAGGGATTCCCGCTTTTTCGCAGGCGCGGATGGTTTCTTCGTCCCATACGCTCGATTGCACCTCGCCGATGTGCGCACATCCCATCATCAGCATACAGAGTCTTGACTGCCCGATACCGCCGCCGATGGTCAGCGGGAGTTCTCCCCGGAGAAGCATTTGATGGAACGGGAACGCCCGGCGATCGTCGCATCCGGAAAGCGTCAGTTGACGGTCGAGCGATTCGGCATCGACGCGGATGCCCATGGACGAGATTTCAAGAGCGCGCCCCAGTACCTCATCCCAAAAGAACAGGTCGCCGTTGAGTTGCCAGTCGTCGTAGTCCGGCGCGCGCCCGTCGTGCGGCTTGCCGGAGCGAAGTTTTCCGCCGATCTGCGCGATAAAGGCAGTCTTGTGTTCTTTTAAATAGGCGTTTTCGCGTTCGGAGGAGGAGAGGGCGGGATAGAGGTCTTCGAGCTCCTGCGACGTGATGAACGCAACATCCGGAGAAAGAACGGTTCTGAGCTGTGGATAACGGACGCGTAGCCGGTCACAGGTCTTACAGATCGCGCCGACGATCGCTTCCACGATCAGTTTCAGATAGTCGAGATTCCGGTTTTCTTTTAAGATGATCTTTTCCCAGTCCCACTGATCGACGTAGATGGAATGGACGTTGTCCAGCTCCTCGTCACGGCGGATGGCGTTCATGTCGGTGTACAGACCGTTTCCGACGCTGAAATGATAGCGGGCGAGTGCCAACCGCTTCCATTTTGCCAGGGAATGAACGACCTGTGCGTCATCCCCGATCGCGGGCACGTCAAACGAGACGGGGCGTTCATATCCGTTCAGATTGTCGTTCAGTCCGGAGGAGCCGGTGACAAAAAGCGGCGCGGAAACGCGCTTTAAATTCAAAGCTGAGGCAAATTCCTCCTGAAACGTCTGCTTGATAGTGGCGATGGCACGCTGGGTATCATATGCGTCAAGCGACGGACGGTAACCCTGCGGGATGACGACGCGGTTCATACGTTGACCTTCTTTTTCATAAATTTGCTTTATTATATCAAATGAATTACACCTTGTCAAGCAAGAGAATTTGACTTTTCCGGTAATTTGACTTTTCCGGTAATTCCGGCTATAATGAAAAAAGAAAAAAGGGGGGGAGAGCCGTGACCGATCTGAAACCAATCATAGAGCCGCTTTTACTCTGGTATCGGGCGAATCGCAAAGAGATGCCGTGGCGGCTCGATCCGACCCCGTATCACGTATGGCTTTCAGAGATTATGCTCCAACAGACGCGCATTGAGGCCGCTATCCCGTATTACGAGCGGTTTCTTGCCGAACTGCCGACGGTAGAGGATTTGGCCGCCGTTCCGGACGATAAACTCATGAAACTATGGGAGGGGCTTGGCTATTACAGCCGGGCACGAAATCTCAAAAAGGCGGCGCAGGCGATCGTTTCCGATTACGGCGGCGTGCTCCCATCCGACGCCGAAAAACTCCGAAAACTGCCCGGAATCGGCGAGTATACGGCGGGAGCCATCGCTTCCATCGCCTACGGAAAGCCGGAACCGGCCGTGGACGGAAATGTCCTACGCGTGCTCGCACGGCTTTGCGCTGACAGCACGGATATTCTCCTGCCGCAGGCCAAAAAGAATGCCGCCGCATTACTTTCCGAAATCTATCCGACCGGCTCGGATGCAGGGGCGTTTACCCAAGCACTCATGGAACTGGGAGAGGTGATCTGCATCCCGAACGGGGAACCGAAGTGCGAACTTTGTCCCATCCGCGCCTGTTGCCGCGCCTTTGCGGAACAGGCGACTGACCGCTATCCGGTGCGCTCCCCGAAGAAGGGGCGGAGGATGGAAAAACTGACGGTATTGCTTCTCAGAAGCGGGGACGCCTATGCGGTGTGCCGCCGCGAAAAAACGGGATTGCTCGCCGGTATGTGGCAATTCCCGAACCTGCCCGGCCACGTCTCGGCGGAAGAGGTGATATGTTACTTGAAATCCATCGGCCTGTTTTCTGACTCGATCCGTCCGTGCGGAGACGCCAAACACGTTTTTACCCATGTGGAATGGGAGATGCACGGCTATCTCGTCGAATGCGAACAGAGCGGCGGGGACGGTTTTTCTTGGAAAACGGCGGAGGCGATCCGGCACGACTGTGCCATCCCGACGGCGTTCCGGTTCTATGAGAATTTGCTGTAAAAGCAGGCGAAAAATTGCCTGCTTTTTTCATTTGTGAACAAAAATTAAAATATATATAAAAATTCAAAAAAGTATAGAATTACGAGAGATTCTGTGATATAATGACAATGGTTTAATATCGGTAGTTATACGAAATTTTCGCGGCTGACCGCGTTCTCCGATAAAAAGAAAGGGCAAAATCCATGGCAAGAACAACAGAAACTCTGAAAAAAAGAACACTCCCCTGTGTCGCACTCCGACAGATGGTGGCATTTCCCGATATTCCGCTGAACTTCGACGTCGCCCGTTCGATCAGCAAGCGCGCCTGTGAAGCCGCGATGAAAGAAAACGGCACAGTCTTTCTGATCTGTCAGAAGGACGGTTCGACGGAACTTCCGACGACCGTCGACGATTTTTACGCGGTCGGCACGGTGGCGAGAATCAAACAGATCGTCAAAGGCAATGGCACGGGCGGTGTTTTCCGCATCATCGCGGAGCCGAAAGCGAGAGCCATGCTTCTCTCGGTCGAACACGACCGCTATCTCACCTGCGAGGTGATGGAAAAGAACGTGTATCTCGAAGACGAGGGCGGCATCCGCGCCGAGGCGCTGATGCGCGATCTGAAAAGCACGGTCAGCGGGTTTGCGGGGCTGGTTCCTCATTTTTCGCGCGAACTGTTCTATCTGATCAATTCGATCAAAGACCCCGCGCTTCTCTGCGACTTCGTCGCCTCGAACATCGTGGCCGACGTGGAAGACAAGCAGGAACTCCTCGAAGAGTTCGACCCGCTGAAACGCATTGAACGGCTTCTTCTCATCCTTGAAAAAGAACATGAGATTCTGAAAGAGGAAGAGGGCATTCAGAAAAAGGTCAAAGAGCGTATCGACCAGAATCAGCGTGACTTCTATCTGCGTGAGCAACTCAAAGTGATCCATGAGGAACTCGGCGAAGGGGAAGACTACGACGATGACATTGAAGAATATACCGAAAAACTGAAAAAAGGAAAATATCCGAAAGAAGTTGCGGACAAAATCAAAAAGGACATCCGCAAGTTGCAGAAGACGCCGATCGGCTCCGCCGACGGCGCGGTTCTCCGCAATTACATCGAGACCTGTATGGAAATTCCCTACGGCATCCGCACGAAAGACCGCATCGACATCCCTACCGTGCAGAAGATGCTCGACGCGGATCACGACGGACTGGAAAAGGTCAAGGAACGGATCATCGAATATCTCGCCGCGCTGAAACTGAACCCGAATCTGAAAAATCAGATTCTCTGTCTGGTCGGACCTCCGGGAACGGGCAAGACGTCGGTCGCCATTTCGATCGCCGGTGCGATGAACCGCAAGTTCGTCCGGGTATCGCTCGGCGGCATCCGGGACGAGGCCGACATCCGCGGCCATCGCAAAACGTACATCGGCTCCATGCCGGGACGGATCGTGAACGGTCTGATCGACGCCGGCAGCTGCAATCCTTTGATGCTTCTTGATGAGATCGACAAGATGGCGATGGACAGCCACGGCGATCCGGCCTCCGCGATGCTGGAAGTGTTGGACGGCGAGCAGAACAAGGCGTTCCGCGATCATTTCGTGGAAATTCCGGTCGATCTTTCCGAGTGTCTGTTTATCGCTACGGCCAACTCCGTGGAGAATATCCCGGCACCCCTGCTCGACCGTATGGAACTCATTGAGCTACGCGCCTATACCAGAGAGGAAAAGCGCTTGATCGCCCGCCGCCATCTGATTCCCAAGCAGACCAAACGCCATGGCCTCTCAGCACGTCAGTTCAAGATCGACGACGATGCGATCTATTCGCTGATCGACGAATATACGAGAGAAGCCGGCGTGCGGAATCTGGAACGGAAGATCGCCCGGTGCGCACGCAAAGCGGCCAAGATCATCTCCTGTGAGGAGGCGGCGTCCGTCCGCATCCGTGCCGCCAATCTTTCGGACTTTGTCGGCGGACAAAAAGTCGTGCCGGAGAAGATTTCGGAACGGGATGAGATCGGCGTAGTCAACGGCATGGCCTATACCGAATCCGGCGGCGACCTCTTGAAAGTCGAAGTGCTGGCTCTCGACGGCAACGGAAAAGTCGAGACGACCGGTTCTCTCGGCGACGTGATGAAGGAGTCCGCCCACGCTGCGATCAGTTTCATCCGCAGTCGGGCGACCGAACTCAGCATCGACAAAAATTTTTATAAAGAAAAAGACATCCATATCCACGTTCCCGAGGGTGCCGTGCCGAAAGACGGCCCGTCGGCCGGCGTGACTATGGTGACCGCGCTGTGCAGTGAGCTGACGGGTATCCCCGTTCGCCGCGATCTCTCCATGACCGGTGAGATCACGCTTCACGGGCGGGTACTGGCCATCGGGGGACTACGCGAAAAGACCATGGCGGCTTACCTTGCCGGCGTCCGCACGATTCTGATTCCAAAGGATAACGAGACCGACATGGAGGAGATCGCGCCGATCGTCAAAGAAAACTGCAAGATTCTTTTCGTTTCCCACGTGGATGAGGTTTTGCGGCTCGCGCTGACGAGCGACCCGTTTGAGACCGCACGGGAAAAGAACGAAGACAGACCGGCGGAAGAGAACGGCGTATATCCCGCTCCCACCGCCCATTACGGAACCGAAACCCGCGCTTGCACGACGCGGTGACGGAGGAAACCATGGCTCTGACAATCCAAAACGTGATTCTGAAAATGACCGCCGGACGGGTCGACCAGTTCCCACGGGACACGCTCCCGCAGATCGCTCTTTCCGGACGCTCCAACGTCGGAAAGAGTTCCTTAATCAACACAGTCCTCGGACGGAAGAGTCTGGCTCGGACGAGTTCCGCTCCCGGAAAGACGATCACGGTCAATTTCTACGAGGTGGATAAAAAACTGTATCTCGTCGATCTGCCGGGCTACGGCTATGCCAAAAGAAGTGCGGAAGATCAGAAAAAATGGTCGTTTCTCACCGAGTCCTATATCGCCGGGGAGAGAAAGCCGGCGCTTGTCTTTCAACTGATCGATCTGAAAGTCGGGCCGACGAAGGACGACTATATGATGCTCGACTGGCTTGCGACAAGCGGTCTTCGCTATATCGTGATCGCCAC
>JAGHUY010000353.1 GCA_018064545.1 Candidatus Apopatosoma intestinale
ATCTTCTAAAATATCTTTCAGGTGACAGGCGCTGATCTTTTGCTCCCGGCACTTTTCAATGAGAAAAAGCGCAAATTTTTCATCGGTCGTCAGACGGACTACCCGGACACAACAGACGCCGGTCGGGTCGCCGGTTCCGGCGAGAAGCGTATAGAACGGACACCCCTCTTTATGGAGAAGAGTCAAACGGGTCTTGGCAGACCCGACGCGGTAGGTGCGGTGGAACAGAACGGTGCACGAAGAAGACGGTTTCATGGCGGTTTTTCCTTTCGTTTTTTTCTCATTTTAGCAGGAAATAAATGGAAAAGCAGATGAGAAAGAAACGCAAATCCCTCTTAATTCGACAAAAAGCGACATGAAAAAGAACGGGAAAGAGACGGACATTGCTTTCTTGTCATATTTTGTCGAATATAGCATAAATATTCCCAATAAAGAAAGAATTTTCATTGATTTCCAAGCATTATATCATGACAATGACGGCCGATTCCGTTATACTGGTATTGGTAAGGAGGGATTTCCATGCGGGTCATACATAAAATAAAAACGGCGGTCGGGCGAAAAGCGGGAATCGCCGGGAAGAAGACGGTTGGAAAAGACGCGCTTTTTCTGATTTCTGCCACCGCACCTCTTGTTTTGCTTCAACTTGGGTATGCCGTCCTGTATACGGCGCGGCTCGATGCCTATGCGCTGTCGACCATGCGCGACACGGTGTCGCTTCTGTTTGAGAACGTACTCATGAGTTTACTCATCTCGGTCGGAGGATCGCTTTTGCTGGATCTGGCAGAACGGGAAGCGGAGACGAGCGAAAAAGAATAAAAATCCAAAAAAGCATCGCCGCGGCGATGCTTTTTTTGTCGAATTATTTTTACAAAAGGGACTGCAATGTTTCTGTCACCATGTCCGCGAAGAGATCGTGCATTTCCTCGTTCGGGTGGTTGATGGCTTTTTTGTTACGGTTGGTGGTGTCGATGGCGGCTTTTTCCATCTCGTTCGAGCGGGCATATGCGTGACAGACGGGTATCACGCGGGCGGCGGCAAGTTCTTTTGCCGCTTCCACGAACTCGTCCATTTTTCCCTCATTTTGAAATTGAACCGCTGTATGAGCCATCTTTTCGGCGCAAGGAAGAACGCCGGGGCCAAGATAGGAACACATCCGGTTCGGCGTGAGAAGTACGGGACGGATTTTATTGGCTGATAACGTATCAAATATCTTTGACATAACGTTTTTATAACGATCGAGCGTTCCGAATACGTCATTGAGCCCGAAGCATACGAAAACAATGTCCGGGTGATGGGCAAGCACATCCGTTTCGATCCGTTCCCATCCTTTCGTGGCGGAATTGCCGCTGACTCCGGCGTTGATGACCTCGACGGTGTCTTCTCCGTAAAGTGCTTTCAACCGTGCTTCGGTTTTGGCAACATACCCTTTTTCCGGCTCACGGTACGTATCGAAACCGTAAGATGTCGGGTACAGGCCGAAGCACCCCTCGGTCACGCTGTCTCCGAAAAAGACGATTTTCATTTTTGACTTCATAGAGGTTCCTCCTGCTCGGAAAGCGAGCGGAGAAGCGAAACGACTTCCGCTTCCGTCTCCGCCGAATTGAGTTTTCCGCGGATGGCCGAGGCCCCGCGGATTCCTTTGGTGTAATAGGCGAAATGTTTGCGGCATTCCGCGACCGCGACCGTTTCTCCTTTATCGGCCACGGCAAGGGAGAGTTGACGGATGGCTGTTTCCATGCGCTCGCTCACCGTCGGCGGCACATAGGAAAGACCGGCGGCGCGGGCTTTCAGTTCGGCGAAAATAAACGGGTTTCCGAGTGCGCCCCGCGCGACGGCGACGCTGTCACACCCCGTCTGCCGGAGCAGAGAAAAGGCGTCCTCTGCCGAAAAAACATCTCCGTTTCCGATGACGGGAATCCGGACGGCCGCTTTTACTTTGGCAATCTCCTCCCACATCACGCCGGGGGTGTACATCATACTGCGGGTGCGGGCGTGAACGCAGACGGCAGAGGCACCGGCTTCCTCGACGGCCTTGGCAAAATCGACGGCGTTGATGCTGTTTTTATCCCATCCGAGGCGCATTTTGACCGTTACGGGAACCGACGATTCCCGTGCGGTACGACGCACGATCTCGGCGGCCAGCGCGGGTTTCTTCATCAGAGCACTGCCTTCACCGTTTCCCACGATTTTGGGGACAGGGCAACCCATATTGAGGTCGATGGCCGAGGGGAGGATGCCCTCCTTTTCGGCATTTTCCAGAAGAAGATAAGCCGCTTTGGCGACAAATTCCGGTTCCGCTCCGAACAGTTGCAGAGCCATGGGGATTTCTTCTTTTCGGATCCGGGCGAGAACCATTGTCTTGCGATCCCCGTAACAGACGGCTTTGGCGGAGATCATTTCCGACGTTACGGCGTCGGCTCCGTAATTTTTGCATACCGCGCGGAATGCGTAGTCCCCGACACCCGCCATGGGTGCGAGAAACCATTTGCCGCGGAAGAACTCGTCCTTTTCCATGCCCGTCTCCTTTTCTTTTCTATTATCTTATAATACATAAATAC
>JAGHUY010000156.1 GCA_018064545.1 Candidatus Apopatosoma intestinale
GTCCACATTTGTGAACGCCTGTATATCATAGCATAAAAGCGGTAATTTGTCAATATTATGAAGGAAAAAACTTACGAAAAATGAAAAATCAGTTTTGACCGGCAAGAATGGCACGGAAAACGGAAAGATGCTGAGAAAAAGCGGCTTTTTCCGATCTCGCGACTTTCTTGGAGGAACTGTACGGCGCGGTTTTCAAAGCCAGGACCACGGCACTGTTAAAAATGCCGAAGACCTCATTCTTTTTAGCCAAATCCGTTTGATTCAAATAGACGGCACAATCATCGTAGAAGAACTCGGGCGAAGCAGCCGGCAGTTCCGGCACGACTTCTGCAAGCGGGATAAAGGCCTCTTTATACTTCTCATAGACGTCAGCCCGCATCAGATAAATATAAAAGGACTGGACAAGCATGGTGGAGAGAAACTCGGAACTGGCCGCGTTTGCCTGATTCTCGATCGTGTCGCTCGGTTCGGGATAAAAAACCGTCCGGGAAAAGTTGATTTCCACTTCTCCGTTCCCGCTGTTGTCCGGCGTGATCTTTTTGAGTGCTTTGGTAATTTCATGATACTGGGTATCGGAAATAACATCGTCACCCACGTACATAAACAGCGCGTCGTTGTTGGTCCGTCCGGCCATTTGAACAACGCCGATGACGGCGACGAAAAGAAAGAACGCTACGATGACCGTCGGCCATTTATAGTGATACCAATAGTTTTCCAGCCATTTTTTCATAGAATGCGTCCTTTCTTTTCTGATTTTCTTTTAATTGTCTCCGCGATTATATCGGTTCGTCATGTGTTGCAAGGCGTTGGCAAGAACACGGTTGAGCGTGGCCTGCGCCTCTTTTTTTGCCATATCGCAGAGTTTCCGATTGGCTTCATCAATGAGTTTTTCATCACCGGTTTCCGCGATCTTGGCGTCATACTCGTTCAGAATCGCACGGGCATTGCTCATCACGGTGTTCTGATAACGCTCCACGTGAATGATGCCGGATGCAAAATGCGGATCGACGAGAGCACCGATAAACTGACTGCACCAATAGAAGTTATCCGTTGTCGCATCCGTCGTAACTTTACTGAGATAGTCGGGAATCTTTGCCGTGTTCGGATAGATGGGGAGAACGGTATTGAAAGCGGTAGACGCAAAGCAAATCCATTCCACGCCCTTGATGGCTTCCGGTTTATCCCCGCGGATTTGACAGATGGCCATCGTATCCGTGTTGTTCTTGCTGATGGTGCGGTAAATATGCTTTCCGTTCACCGAATAGGGATTATACGGGGTTCCCTGATAGTAGGAGGACAACAGATATTTGACGTCTTCGACCGTGACTTTGCTTTCGGGAACGAAAGACCACGGAATGTTGTCGCTTTCCGGCTTATAATCGGCATGATCGCCGTCCCAACGGTATCTCGTCGGGCAGAGATAACGACCCATGAACCACGCTCTCGGCGTATTATAGATATGATCGGTGTCGGAATGAGAGCCGAAGCAGTTGCGAGGATTGAACGAAGAAGAATTTGCCAAATCCAGATGATTCTTCTCGATGAACTCTTTCATGTCAGACGAGCAGAGATTCTCTTTTTTTGCACCGAAAGCGTCGTCAAAGTCAAAACGGTCAAGGCCGAACTGGTTCGGCATGATGACGCATTCTTCGTCTCTGACTCTCTGCGCGATCCAGTGATGACCGCCGATGGTCTCCATCCACCAGACCTCGTTTTCGTCATTGAAAGCGATACCGTTGGACTCATAGGTTCCGTATTTTTCGAGAAGTGAGCCGAGACGGAGGACGCCTTCGCGGGCGGTGTGGATATACGGCAGAACCAGAACGACAAGATCCTCTTCCCCGATACCGCCGGGAACGTCTTTTTCTTTTTTGGTTTTGGCTTTCTGATACCGGACCATGGGGTCGGCCCCCAAAACGCGCGGGTTGGTGGTGATCGTTTCGGTGGCACTCATCCCGACGTTAGCCGCGTTGATACCCTGAGCCGCCCACGTACCCTTTGACGGGTTGACGTTCGGCGTGGCAGTATAGCGCATCGGCGTTTCGTCGAGTTCTACGGTCAGATGGCCGATCACGCTTTTATACGTTTTCGGCTGATCTTTCGGCTCAACAACGACCAGTTTTTTGACGTCAAACCCGCCGTCGTCGTTACGCGCGATCATGGTCGAACCGTCATTGCTGGCTTTCTTTCCAACCAAAATGGTGGTGCAGGACATAAAACAACCTCCGATTTATCGTAATCTTATCTCGTAATCTTAACTCGTAATCTTTACTCGTAATCTATTGTTCCAAAGACTTCATCGTCGGGAACAGGAGCACGTCGCGGATGGCGGCGCTGTCAGTGAGAAGCATGCAGAGACGGTCAATACCGTATCCGATACCGCCCGTAGGAGGCATACCGATCTCCAAGGCATTTAAGAAGTCCTCGTCCGTATGGTTCGCCTCTTCGTCACCGGCGGCAGCAAGGGCGTCCTGTGCTTTGAACCGTTCTCTCTGATCGATCGGGTCGTTGAGTTCGGAATAAGCGTTGCACATCTCCCAACCGTTCATGAACATTTCAAAGCGTTCGACGTATTCGGGATTATCCGGTTTTTTCTTGGTAAGCGGAGAAATCTCGATCGGGTGATCCATGACGAACGTCGGCTGGATCAGATGCTCTTCGACGAACGTCTCGAAGAACAGATTCAAAATATCGCCTTTCTTGTGGCGGTCTTCAAATTCTACACCATGCTCCTTAGCAACTTTACGGGCCTCTTCCAACGTATGAATTTCATTAAAATCAACGCCGGAATACTGTTTGACGGCATCCACCATGGTGATGCGTTCAAACGGCTTGCCGAGGTTCATTTCAACGCCGTTATAGGTGATCTTGGTCGTACCGAGAACCTCGTTTGCCACATAGCGGAACATATTTTCCGTCAGATCCATCATACCGTGATAGTCCGTGTAAGCCTGATAGAGTTCCATCAGCGTAAATTCGGGATTATGACGCGTATCCAGTCCCTCGTTGCGGAAGACACGGCCGATCTCATATACGCGTTCCAGACCGCCGACGATCAGACGTTTCAAATACAGTTCCAAAGATATGCGGAGACGCAAGTCCTCGTCAAGAGCGTTAAAATGCGTTTCAAACGGACGGGCAGACGCACCGCCGGCATTGGCGACCAGCATCGGTGTCTCGACTTCCATAAAGCCCTGAGAATCGAGGTAGCGGCGAATGGTGCTGATGATCTTGGAACGCTTGATAAACGTATCCTTGACCTCGGGATTGACGATCAGATCGACGTATCTCTGACGGTACCGAAGATCGGTGTTGGTCAGCCCGTGATACTTTTCCGGGAGAATCTGCAAACTCTTGGAAAGCAGAGTAAACGTGGTCGCGTGGACGGAGATTTCTCCGGTCTGCGTTTTGAAAACGGTTCCCTTGATACCGACCAGATCGCCGATGTCGTCTTTTTTGAAATCGGCATACGGCTCTTCCCCGATGCTGTCTCTCGCTACGTAAACCTGAATGGTTCCCTGTAAATCCTGAATATGACAAAAAGAAGCTTTCCCCATGACGCGTTTGGACATCATCCGTCCGGCGACGGAAACTTCTTTGCCCTCCAACTGCTCAAAACCGGCCTTGACTTCTTCACTGTGATGAGTCACGTCGTATTTTGTGATCTCAAAAGGATTCTTTCCGGCTTCGCAAAGAGCGGAAAGTTTATCCCGTCTGACCTGCAAAACTTCGCTTAGCCGTTCAGCCGTCATTTCCTGCTGATCGTTCTGATTCTGTCTTTCACTTACTGCCATACTATCCTCCCTATGCTTTTTCGATCTTCGTGACTTTCATGCGAATGACGCCGTCGGGGGTATCAATGTTGACGGTATCGCCGACCTTGGCGCCGATCAAGGCTTTCCCGATCGGAGACTGATCGGAAATCTTGTTCTCAGTCGGATTGGCATCAAACGTACTGACGATGATAAACTCATCATCTTCGTCTTCCGTCACGTCATGCACGGAGACTTTGACACCGACGCGGACGGAATCAGAGCCGGCTCCGTCGCTGATGACCATCGCATGTTCGATGGCGTCTTCCAGTTCACTGATATGCGACTCGATTTTGCAATGCGCCTCTTTGGCGGCATCGTATTCGCTGTTTTCACTCAGGTCACCGTAAGAGCGGGCGATCCCCACATTCTCGGCGGCTTCTTTTCTTTTCACGTTTTTCAGATAATCCAATTCGTTTTTCAGTTTTTCAAGACCGGCTTCGGTCAGGACGACTTGTTTTGCCATGATGGTTTGTTCTCCTTTTTCCTTATTGATTAGCAATTTTATAGAATAACAGATCGGTTGCTTTCTGCAACTGATTATCTTCTTCCAAAGTTCGGATCAGATAATTCTTGGATGCACCGACTTCCGAAAGTTCAATCTCAATATCGGGAATGATGCCGATCCCGTCATAATTGTCGGATTTGGCCGACGTATATAAAAATGAAGTGACCATGACGTACCCGCCGGTCGAAAGCGGATAGGGGGATTGCCCGCACCCCTTTCCGTAAGTCTTGGTACCGACGACGGTCGCTTTTCCGTAATCTTTTAGCGAAGCGGTGAACAGTTCGGCGGCTGACGCCGTATTGCCGTTGACCAAAACGGCCATGGGCAAGTTAACTTCATTGGCATCGGAGTAATAGGTCTGACCGAGAGCCAGTTCCTCCCCGTCCCGATAAAACAGATTGACGATCGGCCCCTCGGGAAGCAGATAATCGAGAACCTCGCAAATGGCAGACAGTTCTCCGCCGGGGTTATCCCGCACGTCAAACACGATTCCCGCGCACCCGGCTTCCGTCAACGCCTCCATGGCACCGACAAACTGCGCCGGAGTATTGGAATAGAAGTCTGTGATATTGATATATCCGATTCGTTTTCCGTCGATTTCGATCATTTTGGCAATGACCGTCTGAGCCGAATAATAATTCCTGGTAACCGTGATAGTAAGCGTAGTCCCGCCGCGGTCAACCGTCAGCACGACGTTGGTACCGACTTTTCCGCGGACGGCGTCAAGAGCGGCCGAATACCCGCCGAGTTCCGGAATGGTCTTGCCGTCAACGGCCAAGATCCGGTCTCTGTCCTGAATGCCGGCGGAAAAAGCGGGGCTGTCGTTCATGACCAGTGTGACAAGAATAGCGTCACCGTCCTGAACGACGTACACGCCGATCCCGGTCATATTTCCGCTCATTTCCGAAGTAAACGATGCCCACTCTTCCCGATTGTAATAAGCCGAATACTTGTCGCCGGAATAATAAGCATAGGTGTGGAGCATGGCATCGGACAGGGCGTCGGAATCCACGTCATAGATATAGTTCTGATCAAACGTATTGATCATTTCTAAAAGACTCGGACAGGAATAAACCGCCCGCATAAGATCGTCTATTGTTTTCTTTTCCCGTATTTTCAGAACGATAAAAGTGCTCTGAAAGGCGATCAGCGCCGCCAACAGAATGAGAAAGACAGACAAGGCGATAGAAATTTTGCGCGGTTCTCGGGCTCCTGCCGAAGAAAGATCGGCATACTCTTTCACCGCTTCAGGCTCTTTTTCATCCGTTAAACCCGAATCTGTCGTTTTTTCTTTCTCATCCATGGTTTCATCTCCGTTATTTTGAAAGGGGTAATAACTCCAAAAAGCGAACCGATTGCGGTTCGCTCCCAGAGTCATTCATGTTTAATAGCGGTTGGGCTTGGAAGCCAGATAACTCTTGACCATCAAAGCCACCTTGAACGTAATGGCGTTTTCAAATTCCCGCAAGTCAAGACCGGTGATCTTTTTGATTTTGTCCAAACGGTAAACAAGCGTGTTACGGTGGACAAACATCTTTCTGGACGTCTCGGAGACGTTCAGATTGTTCTCAAAGAAGCTCTGAATGGTGGAGAGAGTTTCATGATCGAGGGAATCGATGGAACCTTTCTGGAATACTTCGTTCAGGAACATCTCACAAAGCGTGGTGGGAAGTTGATAGATCAGACGGCCAATGCCGAGATTGGCATAACTGACCACGCTTTTTTCGGAATCAAAGATATGCCCGACCTCCAAAGCGGCCTGCGCTTCCCGATACGAGCGGGAAATGTCTTTAATATTACCAACCGGACTGCCGATCCCGATGGAAATCTTGGCATAATACTCGGATTCCAGCGTATTGACGATAGACGTAGCCGTCTCTTCCAGATCGGAATTTTCAATATCCGATTTGACCTCGCTGACCAAAACAATGTCATGCTCGCCAGTGCTGATGACGTAATCCTGATTCGCATTGGGAAACAGTTTTTGCATGATGTCATACGGAGAAATCTCGGTATTGGAGCCGAATTTCAAGAGGTAGACCACACGGGAGACATCCGTAGCAAAGTTCAGTTCTTTACTGCGAATATAAATATCACCCGGCAGAATGTTGTCGAGAAGAACGTTTTTAATAAAGGAAGTCTTATCGTATTTATCGTCATGATACGATTTGATATTGGACAGCGATACGGCCAAAACAATGGAGAGTTGGGAAGCGAGTGCGTCTTCCCCTTCCACAAAAACAATATACTCCGAACCGGGTGCGGACGACATCGGACGATAGGTGTAGCCGCCATAGATGATCAGATCGGAAATATAATTGATCTCTTCTTTGATAGACTGTTTGGTCTCCCCGATTTTCATCAGATCACTGCAAGCGATCACGACACCGCTGTCGTCAATCACGCCGATGGTTCTTCCGACGGCGTCTTTCATCTGATGAATGACACCTTGGAACAAACGATTTGACATAGGACTTTTTCTCCTCTCACATATAACAAAAAGGCACTATGGCCTTCTTGTTTTCACATATTGAATATATTC
>JAGHUY010000134.1 GCA_018064545.1 Candidatus Apopatosoma intestinale
TTGGACATCACATTGCCGGCGATTTTGGACAGTTTGGGAGAGAGCCCTTCACGGAGTTTCCCGGATGCCGTCTGCATGGCCTGATAGGCGAGCAGGTAGGCGTCGTATTTCTCGGTCAGACGGCGGATCTCGTCTTCCACGATCTCTTTTTCCGGCGCCAGAATGCCCGGGTTCGGGTTGGTGGCGCAGAGAACCGAATACTCTTTGTCAATCTCATGGAGGAGTGCACGGGAGGAGGCGGCGGAATTCCGCAAAAATTCCAGATCGCGTTTCTTTTTCGATACGTCAAAGGACTCCATGACGCTCTTCGAATACTTTTCTTCCACGGCCGCCGTCACGTATTCCTCCGAATAGGCGGCAAGAGACGCGAGATCGGCGTCGATCTGCGCTTTCTTTTCTTTTAACAGCAGTTCGAGTTTGGCAACTTCCGCGTGTTTTTCCTCGCAACACGCGATGGCGTCGGAAAGCGATTCTCCCGTGGTATTCCGGATCGGGAAACCGCTCCTTTCCAGTTCGGTGACGATGCGGTTATTGATGGAATCCAGCCGATCGCTTGCCTCGCCATACCGATTCTCCGCGCCCGCTTTGGACTGCGTGATATAGGCAATGACCGTTTCGTCGTCTTTGGCGGCACGGATCAGTTCTTCCAACTCCCGAAGGTTCCGACAGCCGAACTGACGGCAGGCCGCGGTGATTTTCCCCTTTTGAACGGCACAGAAAAGGAATCCGGCAACGGCCGCGAGAAGTCCGATGCCCGTCAAAAGGGAAAAGACGATCCCGGTCGAAGAAAGCGAACCGGACAGTGCGAAAGAGAGTAGCAGCAGTACCGCGAACAGAGCCGTTGCACCGACGCCGGAAAAGGCGATAATGCGTCCGATCATGAATTTCTGTTTGCGGGAGCGTGCCTCGGCGATCCACTCTTCGCGCTTCCCGCCGCCCAGCGAACCGAACCGCTCGTATGCGGCGATCTTATCGGCCATCTCACCGAGTTTTTTACGGGTGTTTTCCCGTTCGGTGCAGGCATCCTCAAAGCGGGCGGAAGCCACTTGCAATTCGTTCTGATCTTTCCGCAGACGGGAGAGGAACTCTTCGGAAGAAAGCGAGATGCCGTCAGCGGTCTTGACGTCTTCCAACTCGGCAAGACGCTGTTTCATCTCTTTTGCTTCTCTCCGTTCTTCCTCGCATTTGCGATACGTCCGTTTAATGGTATACCGTTCGTAGCGAGCCAATTCATCCGCTACGGTTCCGGCTTCCCGTTCCGCTTTTTCGATCGCCTCGGAAATCTCCCTTCCGCGGCCGGAAAGCCAGATGATTCGGGCACTGCTTTCCATGGCTTCTTCCAGACGGTTTTCCAGCTCATCCCGCTTTTCGGTGAGCTCGCTGATTCTTCCGCCGGACCCCTTGATATGCCCCAATCCCTTACGGGCTTTGGTCAGCGTATCCAGCGCTTTTTTGGTGTTGACGCTCTCGTCGGCCGAAAACAGGATATTTTCGATGGCGATGTTGAGCGGCTCTCCGCCCACCCGTTTGTCACCGATCTGCCGGATATACGCCGTGGCGTCGAACACCGCATCCGGTACGCCGAACAGAACATTGCCGGGGCATTTATCCCGCAGAATCGGAGCACCGCTTTCCGCGTCGTATACGACGGCTTCTTTTTCCGGAACGCTTGCCTTTCCGGCCGAGGAGGCCACAAGGGTCGCGTCCCGTTCGATCCGATACTCTTTTCCGTTCTCGGAATAGATCAGATAACCGGCGGCACGTCCCGTCTCCCAACTGATCATGGACGTGTCGTCCGGGTGCCTTGACAGACCGTAGAACAGAAAGCGGATGAACCCGCAGATCGTACTTTTTCCCGATTCGTTGTCCCCGGTCAGAATGTTGACCCCGTCGCTCAGATCCAAATGAAGATTTTGGATCTTCCCAAAACTTTGAATATATATATGTTTGATGATCATGATGATACGCCCTTTCTGTCACGAGAATGCAACTTTCGGTACCGACGGATGATCGGCTTTTCGAGTAGCCGTTTGAATTTAAAAAAGAGGCTTTCGGGGTAGGGCAGAGGCGTCACGAGAATGGCGTGTGCGCCGGAACGTCTCGCACAGAGAATATCGGTGAAAATCTGATCGCCCACCACGGCACACCGGGAGGGGACCGTCGCAAAATGGGCACAGCAGACGGTCACGCACCGACGGGACGGCTTCCGGCTTTTCGCGACAAAGAAAAGACCGAGCGGTTCACAGAACCGTGCCACCCTTTCGGGTTTATTGTTGGAGGCGACGGCGAGCGAAAAACCCTCGCTTTTCATGCGCTCCACCCACTGGGCAACGTGCGCGGTCGGCTCGGCTTCCCCATAGGTGACGAGGGTGTTATCGATGTCGAGGATCAACACGTCGATCCCGTTTTCCCGCAGATAGGACGGGGAGGGATCGCCTACGGTCGGAAACATCCGATCCGGCATAAACAACGATTTCACGGATTCGCCCCCTCTTCCTTTTTATTCGATCTTATTCTATCATATTTTTTATATTGTTACAAGAACAAAACGCAGGAAACACAATTTTTCTTTTTTCTGTGCAAATCGTTCAAAACCAAATGGATAATTATGTGAATTTCGCAGAAAATTAACAAGATGCGTCAAAACGGTTTCCTTTTGATCCCGAATGTGATATAATCAAAATAAAGAGAGACAGTCTCTCTCGGAAAAACGGACTGTCCCGACGGGTCATTGTCCCGCGGTGCGTCCGCATGAAAGGACGGGTACTATGAAAACGACGATTTTGCTCCGACAGGTTTCGATTGGGGAAGACGTGAAAACGATCTTGGAAAAGAAACTCAAAAAGTTGGATAAGTTTTTTGATGACGAGGTGCAGGCCTTTGTCACCCTGTCCCGCAAGCGGGAAAAAGAGATTCTGGAACTGACCATTTCGTCCCGCGGTACGATCTTCCGCAGTGAGGTGGAAGCGCAGAGTTTCCTCCATGCCATTGATCCGGCGGTCGCGATCATCGACCGTCAGATCCGCAAGAACAAGACGCGGCTTGAAAGACGCCTGCGTGAGGGCGCATTTACGGTTCCCTCTGATCCCGAGGACGGACCGGTGGACGAGGAAAAAGAATTCCGTGTTCACAAAAAACAGTTTGCCTTAAAACCGATGTCTACCGAAGAAGCCATTTTACAGATGAATCTGGTCGGACACGAGTTCTTCGTCTATGAAGATTCCGAAAGCGGAGAGGTCAACGTAGTCTATCGCCGCAAAGACGGGGAATACGGACTGATTGAAACCTCGCGTTAAGTGAAGACATATAGCAAAAGCCATCGACTCATTGCCGATGGCTTTTTTCTTATTCTGAGCGATTATAGATGATTTCAAACCACAGTTCCCGTTCGGGGATCGGGCGGACGGGAGAGAAAATACAGGAAACGGTGCCGTCGGCATTCAGCATGGCGGTCTGCACCTGTCCCGCGTGGACGGTGTCGATTTCGGCTTCTTCGGTGAGGGAAACGGCGCCGTCTTCCGTGATGAGATAGGAGCCGCGGCTCTTTCCTCCGTCATCCATGTATGAGAGAATGGCCGACAGATAGACCGTCTGCGTGATCAGAATATCGCGGTTGATGAGGGCGTCCGTCAGCAGTTCCGCCGGGGTTCCGATATAGTCCTTTTCCCACGAGAGCAATTCCGAACGCGCCTCTGCCAGTGCGTTTTTTACGTTGTTATACGAACGTATAAAAGAAGCAAAACGGCTCATTCGACTGCCGACGGCGGCACGGCGGGCGAGAATCTCATCCCGTGTGATGCGCGGAGAGGTGTCGCAGAGGGAGAGAAGTGAGGATAGCGATCCTGCCGCCATTTCCGAAAGGTCGGCTTCCGATACCGTCGGCCTCGTCGGTTCTGACGCAATCTTTTCGGCGGCGCGGCGGGCGCCGACCTGCGTGGCGTTCAGAGCGCTTCCGCCCGGGCGGGTGACACCGAATGTTCCGGCACATTCGCCG
>JAGHUY010000219.1 GCA_018064545.1 Candidatus Apopatosoma intestinale
ACGCGCCTCCGTGGAGTTTTTTCTCATTTTAGCACGGTGCGGCGGGTTTGTCAACCAAAGGAACCGGGAGCCAATCGCGTTTTTTGAAAGGTCTCGGGAAACTTTTTTTCGCAAAAAAGTTTCTCCGAGTCGTCGCCCGCAGGCGGCGAAATCCCCCACCGGCCCTTTCTTTTTGATAGCTTTTTCTTTCGGGCCTGCCCACGCGAAAGAAAAAGCGGGATACGGCTTGATGAAAATGAAGAATGAAGTAGTGAGGAGTGAGTAGCAAAACAGCAAAAAAACCCCGGAAATCGGGGCTTTTTTTCATTTTTATTCGTTTTTTGGCTTGATGACCGAGTCCGGGACTGCGGCGGCGTTCAGCAGGTCGGCGGGCGAGACATCCAGCGCGTCGGCTATATTGAACAGGACTTCAAGAGAAAACGTCGTGGATACGCCGGGAGCTTCGATCGCGCTGAGAAACGATCGGCTCATATTGGCTTTATCAGCGAGATCCTCCTGCGTCATACCGCGCATTTTCCGGATAAAAGCGATGGCGACGCCCAACTGGACAAAACGGTCTCGGTTTTTGAACGGATCAATCGGTTCCACGGTTTCACCTCATTTCTGAAATTATTATATGACAGTTTTCTTTGCGTTTCTGCATCCTCTCGGAATGCTATTGACTTATAAACTGTGCAATATTATAATATTCTGAACAATTGCATTTTTTACGATGCAAAGAGGAGGCAACATGGTCGTTACGTTTTTTGGGCACCGGGACGCGCCGGAATCGGTCCGGCCGCATTTGGAGGAGGCGATCCGAGGGCTGATCGTGCGCGGGGCAACGCTCTTTTATGTGGGAAATCAAGGGGCGTTTGACCGCATGGCGCTCGGAATCCTGTCTGCCTGTCAAAAAGAAAATCCCGGCATCCGGGTGCTTCTGGTGCTTGCGTACCGTCCGGCCGTCGGCTCTCCGATTCCCGACGGGGTCGAAACGGTATACCCGCTTGCGGACGGCGTGCCCCGTTTTGCCATCGACCGGCGCAACCGTTGGATGATCGGTCGTGCGGACGTTGTTATCTCGTATGTCGTTCATTCATTCGGCGGCGCGGACAAGTATACGAAGATCGCCGAACGGGAGGGGAAAGAAATCGTGAGGATTTCCGAAAACTGAAATTACGGCGGGAGCAGAGCCGCCCGCCCTACGGTGTAGCCGGATGTGCCATGCAGATTCTGCGGCGGGAGCAGAGCCGCCCGCCCTACGGTCACCTCATCCGTCACGGCAAGCCGTGCCACCTTCCCCAAGGGGAAGGCTATGGGCGGCAAGTTTTCAGTTTTCAGGATCACCTCATCCGTCACGGCAAGCCGGTCCCCCTGTCTCGCATGCGGCGAACCCCCAAAACTCGGCAAGCTCGCTTCGGGGAACCCCTGCCGGGAACCCCCAAAACTCGGCAAGCTCGCTTCGGGGAACCCCTGGCCGGCTCGGTCACGCCTCGGCTCTGACGTCCTGTTGTCAC
>JAGHUY010000069.1 GCA_018064545.1 Candidatus Apopatosoma intestinale
AGGTATCGAAGTGGTCATAACGGGGCTGACTCGAAATCAGTTTGTGGGTAACACCGCACAAGGGTTCGAATCCCTTCCTCTCCGCCAAAAAGAAAAATGGGTTGTAGCAGAACATGAAAGCGCTACAACCCTTTTTCTATTCTGTTTTTCTTTTCCGAATCCACTCGGGGAGCATTTGCACGGCAATGATGGCGACGAACATCAGCGCCATGCCGATCCACTCAGCGCCGGTGGGGACGGTGTGGAGAATGACGATCCCGGAGAGTGTCGCAAAGACGGACTCCAAACTCATGATCATAGATGCGACCGTCGGGGCGGTATACTTTTGCCCGATGATTTGAAGCGTGTACGCGATGCCGCAGGAGAACGCGCCGGAATAGAAGATCGGAAACCAAACGGCAAGGATTTCCGGCATTTTTGGTGTCTCAAAGACGACCATACAAACGCTCGACAAAATGCCGCAAATGAAGAACTGGGCACACGAGAGCTTTAAACCGTTTACCAGAGGTGCAAAATGCGACACGGTCATGATGTGAACGGCAAAGACGACGGCACAGCCGAGGCAGTAGAGGTCGCCCTTTCCAAACGCACTGCTGTCTTTTAAGCAGAGCAGATACAGGCCGCCGAGGGCGACGAGGGCGCAGGGAAAGACGACGGGGCTTTCCTTTTTGCCGAGGATCAGCCCGAAGATCGGGACAAGAAGCATATAGAAAGCGGTAATGAAGCCGGCTTTGCCGGAGGCTGTGCCGTTCGCCATGCCGATCTGTTGCAGATTGGCGGCCACAAAGAGAATGATACCGCAGGCGACGGAACCCCGGAGAAACGTCTTTTTCTGTTCGGGTGTCGGTTGACTATAATCCGGCGATTGTTTTGCACGCAAATCGGTCAGGAGAATGACGGGGAGCAGAACGATACTGCCGATCATGCTCCGGATCGCCTGAAAGGTGAACGGGCCGATGACTTCCATGCCCGATTCCTGAGCGACGAACGAGGACCCCCATACGACGGCGGTGACAAGTAAGAGCAGATCGCCGATGAGAGCGCGATTTTTGGATGGTTTCATAGTACTGTCCTATTGTAAGATTTCTTCCGCAAAACTCGTCCCGTTCAGCGTGTACGGCACGCCGAGCAGGTCGGCGACGGTCGCGGCGATGTCGGAATAGGTGCTTCTTACGTCGAGATCGACGGGCTTGATCTTTTTTCCGTAAATCAGCAGGGGAATCCGCTCTCTCGTATGATCGGTGCCGCGATAGAGCGGGTCGCACCCGTGGTCGGCGGTGATCATCAACACATCGTCCTCTCGCAGTTTCGGGAGCACTTCGGAGAGACGGCGGTCAAACTGCATGACGGCATCGGCATAGCCGCGGGCGTCGCGGCGATGGCCGTAAGAGGAATCAAAGTCCACCAGATTGATGAAGCCGAGGCCGTGAAAATCCTTGTCGAGCAGGGCAACGGTCTTATCCATGCCGTCGTCGTTGCCGGCGGTGCGGACGCTGTTTGTGACGCCTTTTCCGGCGAAAATATCCCCGATCTTGCCCACGCATTCGGTGGCCAGTCCCGCTTCGGACAGAACGTCGAGAAGCGTCTTCTTCGGCGGCTCGGCGGAAAAGTCGTGACGGCGGCTGGTGCGCCGGTAGGGAAATTCGCCCTCAAAGGGACGGGCGATGACGCGGCCGACGCCGTGCTCTCCCACGAGAATCTCACGGGCGATCTCGCAATAGCGGTACAGCTCGTCGACCGGAACGACCGCCTCGTGTGCGGCGATCTGGAACACGCTGTCCGCCGAGGTATAGATGATGAGAGAACCGGTGCGGATGTGTTCTTCGCCGTAATCGCGGATCACGTCCGTGCCGGAATACGTCTTATTGCAGAGGACACCGCGTCCCGTGCGGCGGGAAAACTCGTCCAGAATCTCTTTCGGAAACCCGTTCGGGTAGGTGGGGAGCGGTGTTTCGGAGTAGATGCCGGCAATTTCCCAATGACCGATGGTGGTATCCTTTCCGGCGGACATTTCCCGAAGAGCGCCGTAGGCGGCGACGGGAGACGCGACGGCGCAGGCAGTCGGCCCGTTCTGGGCGGCATCGCGGATATTGAAAAGCCCCATGGCTTGCAGATTGGGTGCGGAAAAGCCCTCTTCGGAGATGACGGAAGCAAGGGTATCGGCACCCTCGTCGCCGAAAGCGGCGGCATCCGGCGATTTTCCGCATCCGAAGCTGTCCATGACGATCAGAAAAACACGATTCATAGAAATCCTCCCAAAAGAATCTTTTTTATAATTTACCATATTCAAAAGATAAAATCAACATTTTGCCGAAATTTCCGGCGGGGACTTGACAAGGGTTTTCCCGGGGAGTAAACTGATATTGGTTAAATGATTGGAAAGCAGAGGTGGAAAACGTGGATAACGCCGGTGGACGAAGTAGATCGGTTTGCGGGAAAAAACTCAGAGTCGGCGGCGGAATCCGGCTTTCTTTCTGACGGCTTTTGTGCCCTCATCGTTTTTTTCGGCAAACTTGCTTTGACCCCATTCCGGATCGTCCGGAAAACAGGGAGGCGGGGTTGCTTTTTTTGTTCCCCTGCCCGGAAAACAGGGAGGCGGGGCTGCTATTTTGGTTGCCCTGCCCGGAAAACGGAGGTGCGCATGGAAGAAAATCTGTGTGAAAGAATCATCGGACTTTGCGAAGCAAAGAAGATGAAAGAACTCAAAGACCTGCTGGGAGAGACCCAGCCGTTCGATATTGCCGAGGCGTTCTCGGAGCTGTCGCTGAAAGATACGGCTCTTGTTTACCGTCTGCTCTCCAAGGAGACGGCGGCGGACGTATTTGTTGAGCTTGACAGCGAAAAGCAGGAGGAGCTGATCCGCCTGTTTTCGGATAAGGAGCTTCGTGAGATGCTCGATGAACTGTATGTGGACGATACCGTTGACATCATTGAGGAGATGCCCGCGACAGTCGTCGCCAAGATCATCAAGAATACCGATGCCGAGACGCGCCGCACCATCAATGAGATTTTAATGTATCCCGAGGACAGTGCCGGCAGCATCATGACGCCGGAATATGTCAGCTTGAAAAAGAGTTTTACGGTTGCCGAGGCATTTGAAAAAATACGCCGCGAGGGTGTTGACAAAGAGACGGTCTACACCTGTTACGTAACGGAAAACCGGGCGCTCGTCGGCATCGTCACGGTCAAGGATATGCTGATCGCGGCGGGAGATGCGTCCATCGCCGATATCATGTATACCAACGTCGTGTCCGTTTCGACGACCGATGATAAGGAATTTGTGGCCGAACAGATCCGCAAATACGACTTTCTCGCGATCCCGGTCGTTGATAAGGAAAACCGCATCGTCGGCATCGTCACCGTAGACGACGCTATCGACGTCATGCAGGAAGAGGCGACGGAGGATATGGAAATCATGGCGGCTATGTCGCCGTCCGAAAAGCCGTATCTGAAAACCGACGTCTTTTCCATCTGGAAAAAGCGGATTCCGTGGTTGCTTCTTCTGATGATTTCCGCGACCTTTACGGGCATGATCATCTCCGGCTTTGAGGCGCAACTCGCCGTCTATACGGCGCTTACTGCCTTTATTCCCATGCTGATGGACACCGGCGGCAACTCCGGCAGTCAGGCGTCCGTCACGGTCATCCGCGCGCTCGCCCTTGACGAGGTGGAACCCGCGGATATTCTGCGCGTGATTTGGAAAGAACTGCGCGTGTCGCTACTCTGCGGCGCGACGCTGGCCGTTGCGAACTTTGTCAAAATCGTGCTGGTGGAGATGCTTCTGATCCACGCCGTGCCGATGGACGCGTCCGGCTTCCGGGTCGCCGTCATCGTCTGCGCGACGCTGCTCATCACCGTTTGCCTCGCCAAACTGATCGGCTGCTCCATGCCTCTGCTTGCCAAAAAACTCGGACTCGATCCGGCCGTCATGGCCAGCCCTTTCATCACGACGATCGTGGACGCTCTGTCCCTGCTCGTTTACTTTGGCGTAGCCACCAAACTTCTCGGATTATAACGATATGAAACTGATACGTAACGATAACACCGAACCCTATCGCAACATGGCGACCGAAGAGGTGCTTTTGCGCTCCTGCACGGAAGAAACGGTCATGTTCTGGCGCAATGAAAAAGCCGTCATCATCGGCAAAAATCAGAATGCCCGCGAACAGGTCAATTTCGATTTCACGAAAAAAAACGGCATCAAGGTCGTCCGTCGGCTGACGGGCGGCGGCGCCGTGTTCCACGATCCCGGTAACGTCAATTATACGTTCATCACGCCGGCCGGAAGCGGGGAGGGCATCGATTTTGTGCGGTACAGCGCACCGATATTAGCCGCCCTGTCCGGACTCGGCATTTCGGCCGCTCTCTCCGGCCGCAACGATCTTATCCTTGCCGACGGGCGAAAATTCTCCGGCGCGGCGGCCTGCTCCTACGACTGGAACGGCGAAACCCGGCTTCTCCACCACGGAACGCTTCTGTTTTCCGCCGATCTCTCGACTCTGACGGGAGCCCTCGCGGTCGATCCCGAAAAGATCGCCTCCAAGGGCATCAACAGTGTGCGCTCACGTGTGGCGAACCTTTCCGAGGCGCTCTCACCGGCATTTGCCGGGATGGACGCCCCTGCGTTTATGCGGTTTCTTATCGACCGCTTTATCGCCGACGGGGCGGAGCCGTGCGACTTTTCCGAAGAACAGAAGCGGGAAATCGAAACGCTGACGCGGGACAAGTATGAAAAGGAAAACTGGCTCTTTGCCGCCCGGACGGAAACGCCGTCCGATTTCCGCAAAAAGCGGTTTGATTACGGGACGGTCGAAGTCTCGGTCACCCGGCAAAAGGAAGTGGGCATGAGCGAACGGATCGCGTCGGTTCATTTCTCGGGCGACTTTTTCGGTACCCGCCCGATCGCGGAACTGGCCGAAAAACTGGTCGGAATCCCGTATTCCCGGGACGCGGTCCTTGCCGTATTGAAACAGGAAAATCTTTCGGCCTATCTGCTTGGGGCAACGCCCGAGGAGATTGCCGATCTCATCATCTGAAAGGAGCCTTTTATGGAAAAGAAAGAGTACGCACAAAATCTCCTCACCTATCTCGACGCCGCACCGACACCGTATCAGTCGGTCGACGAACTGGAAAAAATGTTGGTCGCCGCCGGTGCTGTCGAACTTGCCGAGGACAAGGCGTGGAGTTTTGAAAAAGGAAAACTCTTCTATATGAAGAAATCCGGCACGCAGATCGCGGCTTTCCGCATTTCGGGCGACCCGCGCGAGACGGGCTTCCGCATTTCCGCGGCGCACCATGACGCGCCGGGCTTTCGCATCAAAACGGTGCCGTCCACGGTGGACGCGGGCTATGAACGTCTGTGTCTGGAAGGGTACGGCGGCATGATCGCTCACGGATGGCTCGACCGTCCGCTGTGTGTGGCCGGCCGCGTGTTTGTCAAAGCGGAAGACGGCGGCTACCGCGCCGTGAACGTGAATGTGAGAAAACCGCTCATCGTGATCCCGAGTGCGGCCATCCACGTGGTTCGCGACGTCAACGACGGCGCGAAATTCAACGTGCAGACCGAACTCTGCCCGTTCTTCTGTCAGAGTGCGGACGGCAAACCGCAGTTTACGAAATTCCTCGCGCAGACGGTCGGCGTGGAGGAAAGCGATATTCTCAGTTTTGATCTCGGTCTGTATGAGGCCAATCCCTCGTCCTTCGCCGGATTAAACGAGGAGTTTATTTCCGCGCCCCGGCTTGACGACGCCGAAATGGCGTTTTGCAGTATCTCCGGTCTGTGCGAATCCGATGACAAGGGACAGAACGACATTGCCATTGTCTTTGACCATGAGGAGATCGGCTCCAATTCGGATCGCGGTGCCATGTCCAACACGCTCGGGGAGATTGTGGATCGCATTTGCGAAAAACTGGGCTACGGAGCGGAGGATACCTACCGCGCCTACTCGCTCTCCACAGTGCTGTCGGCGGATATGGCGCACGCCTCCCATCCGTCTTACCTCGGCAAGGCCGATCCCAATCTGCCGGTCAGACTCAACCGCGGGCCCGTGCTGAAACTGGCCGCCCGTCAGAGTTACGCCACCTCGCCGAAGGGCAGTGCGATCTTCAAAACGCTCTGCGACAAGGCGAGCATCCCGTATCAGCAGTTCAATAATCGCAGTGACGCCCGCGGCGGCGGCACGATCGGGCCGATCATCTCATCCCAGCACGGCCTGACCGTCATCGACATCGGCAATCCGATGCTCTCCATGCACGCGGTGCGCGAATTTGCCGGGACCGACGACGTGTTCTATATGACCAAACTGTTCCGCACCTTTTTTGAGAATTGACAAAAAACGGCTTGCCGCGCGCAAGCCGTTTTTACTTTATAACGAAAAGTTTTCGCCGTAGCCGTAATGTTCGATGACGTAGTCCATATCTTTATC
>JAGHUY010000253.1 GCA_018064545.1 Candidatus Apopatosoma intestinale
GCGGCAATGTCGCCATGGACGCCGCGCGTACCGCGCTCCGCCTCGGTGCCGAAAAGGTCACGATCGTCTACCGCCGCAGTCTGGAAGAACTGCCCGCCCGCCGTGAGGAAGTCGAGCATGCAATGGAAGAGGGCATCGACTTCCGTCTCTTAAACAATCCCGTTGAGATCCTCGGTTATCACAATCCCGACGACCCGCGCGACCCGAAAAACGGATTTGTCACCGGAATGAAATGCATCCGCATGGAACTCGGCGAACCGGATGAGCGCGGCCGTCGCCGCCCCGTTCCCGTTCCCGATTCGGAATTTCTGCTGGACGTCGATACCGTCGTCATGGCGATCGGAACGTCGCCGAATCCGCTGATCAAAAACACCACCGAGGGGCTTTCGGTCAATCCGCACGGCGGCATCATCGTAAACGAGGAGGGGCTTACCTCCCGCACCGGCGTGTATGCCGGAGGCGATGCCGTCACCGGAGCCGCCACCGTCATCTCGGCCATGGGCGCCGGCAAAACCGCTGCCAAAGCCATTGACGCCTATCTCATGAAGCAATAAAACGAAGAGCCGGAAAAGCAAAATGTTTTTCCGGCTCTTCATATTTTATCTTTATTGTGGAAATACTCTTAAAAAAGAGATGGGGGATTATCGTATGAATTGGTGGATCGGCCTTGGAATCGGTCTGTTTGTCGGAGGCTTTTTCGGAATCGTCATTATGTGCCTCTGCTTTGTGTCGGGGCATGAATCCCGGCAAGAGGAACGGCGCAACCAAACTTCCAAAAACCCTTGAACGTTTATCTGCCGACAGGATAAAGACCGGATCAATCAAATCCCGTAAAAACCCCGATACCACTCGGCAAATCTCCGCAGTCCCGTGCGAAGATCGGTGGACGGTCTGAATCCCAGATCGGATTCGAGCGACGAGGTGTCCGCGAAGGTGATCGGCACGTCGCCGGGTTGCATCGGAACAAGTCTTTTATGCGCTTCAAAGTCGTAATCGGCGGGAAGCACTTCGGCGCGGATGAGTTCCTCGGAAAGGATCTGCACAAAATCCAGCAGATTTTCCGGGCTGTTATTGCCGATATTGTAAATGCGGTACGGCGGCAACGGCAGACCGTCCTCGCCGTTTTGCTTTTCCGGCGCGTGCGTCATCACGCGCTTGATGCCCTCAACGATATCGTCCACATACGTAAAATCACGTTTGCAGTTCCCGTAATTGAATATCTGAATCGTCTCTCCCTTAATCAGCTTGTTCGTAAAGGAAAAATAGGCCATATCGGGCCGTCCGGCGGGACCGTAAACCGTGAAAAAGCGCAAACCGGTCGAAGGGATATTGTAAAGTTTTGAGTAAGCGTGAGCCAATAACTCATTGCTTTTTTTCGTTGCCGCATAGAGCGATACCGGGTTATCCACCCGGTCATCCGTACTGTACGGCACTTTTTTATTGGAACCGTAAACCGACGAGGAAGAAGCATAAACCAAGTGTTCAACCGGATGATAGCGGCAGGCTTCGAGAATGTTATAGAAACCGATGATATTGCTTTCGATATACACGTCCGGATGGTCGATGGAATACCGAACACCCGCCTGTGCCGCCAGATTGACGACCACGTCAAAATGAAAATCGGTAAAAAGCTGATCGATAAGTCCCTTATCCGCCAGATTGCCCTTGATGAATGTCCACCCGCTCTCCGGGTGCTCCCCTGCCAGTTTCCCGATTTCGGTAAGGCGGTACTCTTTGAGAGACACGTCATAATAGTCGTTGCAGTTGTCCAGTCCGACGATTTTGACCGGCGTGACCGTGCGGAGCAGTTCCATCACAAGATTCGCCCCGATAAACCCGGCAGCCCCTGTGACAAGAATCGTCTTGTTTTGCAGTTCCACATTAGGTGTCAGCATTTTGTGATCCCCCTGTATTCGTTCTTGATTTTTTCGTAACTTTCTAGATTGCCCACGTCATAACGGCTTCCCGGCATTTCCATTGCGTACACGGGCGATTTCCCGCACAGCCATGCGATGAACGAGCCGGGCGCGTCCACGCCGCAACCGTCTGCGATCGCGTCGCCGAGTTTCTTCGCGTCCTCATTGGTATAGAAATAAAAAGGCGGACAGCACCACTGCGTCTTGGGGTTCTGCGGCTTTTCTTCCATGCTGACGACACGGTCCCCGTCAAGTTCCAGAACACCACGCTTGGGAAGCGTCTCTTTCTTTGGCTCAAAATAGCGCATAACGCAGCATGCTTTTTTGTCGAGGCAAAAATCGAGGAACTTCGTGAGAGAAAAATCCAACACGTTGTCCCCGGCAAGAACCATCATATCATCGTCGATATGTAACTTCTCAATCGCGTATTGAATATCGCACACCGCACCGAGCCGTGTTTCGTTGGTGCTTGTGCCGTCGTCCACGATCGTTACATGGTAGTCCTTACCCTTCGCCCAATCGTCAAAACAGTGAGCAAATTTGTGATTGGAAATCACGACGAACTCGTCTATTTTGTCCGCCGTCCGCAAATCGTCGATCAACCAGTCAATGATCGGCTTCCCGCCGACTTCCAGAAGCGGCTTCGGATAATTCTCCGTGAGAGGATAAAGCCTTGTGGCATATCCGGCTGCTAAAATCAAACATTTCATAATCTCACCCCGTCTGCTGTGTGGCAAATGTGCGCACTGTATTTCCCTTTCAAGTTCGGGAATGCCGCGAGATATTCGCGCTCGACCTGCTCCAAAATTTCTTTTTCACAGGCGGGGTCGATCAGCGCCATACAGCATCCTTTGAACCCCGCGCCGGAGAAACGCCCGCCGTAGATTCCCTTGGTATGTGTCATGATCTCAGATAACTTGATGAGTTCCGGCGAACCGGTCTCCCAGTTTTCGATACTGCTTCTGCCGCTTTCAAACGACAAGCGGCCGAATTCTTCTATGTCCCCGCGCCTCCACGCTTTGACACCGGCTTCCACACGCTGATACTCCGTATACCAGTGCTCGGCACGTTTTGCCCAATTTTCGGGCAATTTATCTTTATATTTCAGATATACCTCAAACGGCACGTCACGGAGATTCGTTTCATCAAACTTGCCGTATTCCATTCCGGCAAATGCTTTGAGCGCGTAGGCCGCGGAGCGACATTCGTCCACGCGCATATTGAACTTGGAAGAAGCAAGCGAACGCTCCAAACCGGAGAAGAAGATGGCGATCTCATAGGACTTCATGTTCGGCGAGGTGGGAATCAGTTCGTAGGAATCATCCTGTAAATCCATAAAGAGAAGATGATCACGGCGACAGTATACCTCGCAGGACTGATCGAGTTTTCCGCAGGAAACACCGACATAGTTGTTTTCCGCCTCTTTGGAAATCGCAATCATCTCGGTAGGTTTCAATTTGATCCCGTTAAGCTCGGCGAGTGCGGCCAAAAATGTGATAATCACGGCCGCCGATGAAGAAAGACCGCCGATCGGCAATTCTCCATCGATCACGGCACAAAGGCCAACGCGGAGCGGATACTTTGCGTTCAACGCAATCGTCGCGCCGCGCAGATGATCCGCCCAATCGCCCTCCGGGCTATCGGGAGTGGACTGAATGTGCCATTGTGCCCGCTTCGGGAACTGTAAAGACTTTAACTCAATGATACCGTTCATTTTCGGACCGTAAGCGATGTATATCCCTTTGTCAATCGCAAAGCCGGTGATCTTTCCGAGCTGATGATCGCTGTGCGCCCCGATCGGGCAGATACGGTATGGGGTAAACACAACGTTCAGGGGCTCTTTCCCATACGTTTTTTGAAACTCTTCAAACGAACGGACGCGCGCGCCCGACGGGGTGTACC
>JAGHUY010000022.1 GCA_018064545.1 Candidatus Apopatosoma intestinale
GTGCAGAGAGCGCCGCCGTTATTATCGGAACTCATTGTTTCTTCTCCCGACCGTTCTTTTCCCCGTCGGCTTCTTCGGGATGCTCGACGGCGGCGCGGGCCTTTTTCTCTCTCTCGTCCATCACGGCGCCGAGGCAGACACCGAGACATACGCCGATGCTGATGCCGATGGCAAGATTATCGAAAAGAATGGAAATCGAACTGCCGAGGCAGAGACCGATGGCGAGATATAAACTCAAATACGCCGGATCGGGTTTGCGGTGAAGAAAGCGGGGGCCTTCTTCGCCCATGCCGTCGGGAACGAAGCCGCACTATTCGAGAACGCGGCGGCAGGCTACGTTGTCTTCCTCGCATTCCGCCGAGACCGAATAGACGCCGGGCTGTTCAAAAGCCCATTCGACCGCTTTTTTGACGGCTTCGGTCATATAGCCGTTTCCGCGATACGGTTCGTCCGTGCCGTAGCCGATTTCCACGCATCCGCGCACGGGAGTTCCCTTGAAACTGAAATTCCCGATCGGCTCGTCCGGGGCTTCCTTTCTTGCCATCGTCCACGCCGTATAAAACAGGCGGTCTTCGGAATGGTCAATCGCGCCCGCGAGCATTTCGCCGTAGGCGGCTTTCAGATGAGGCTCCTCTTCTTTTTCCACGAGCAGACGGAGTTCATCGTCCGTCATCGGCGAAAGGAACAGACGTTTTGTTTTGAGAGTGATTGGTTTCATGAAAGACGACCTTTCTTCTTCGGGGCGGGATCCGGGAGTTCTTCGACGAGGGCGGCCAGCACCGCTCCCATCGTCTCCGCGTCGTCCGCGTCCTCGACGATATGCATCAGTGTTTTCGATCCCTCGTAGGGATAGCCCTGCGGGGCGTTCGGAAGCAGACGCGCGGTGGTCGGCGTCTGTTTCAGGTATAGTGTGTTGTCGCAGATCAGTCCGACGACCTTACCGCCGCTGTACAGGCAGTATTCCCCCATCATTTTACGGACGTGCACCGATCCGACGCGGGTGAGACACCCCAACACGTAATCACAAAATTCTTTTGCCGGGCCCATACTCGTCCCCGATCTGCCCCGCGATCACAAGCGAACGCGCGGGGGTGATTTCTTCACGGGGAAGAGACAACACGCCCGGTTTTCCCGCCGTCTGTTCCGGCAGATACGGGACGTGGATAAAACCGCCCGTTTTCATAGGAAAGCGCGTTTCGAGAAGATGGAGCAGGGTATACA
>JAGHUY010000064.1 GCA_018064545.1 Candidatus Apopatosoma intestinale
TCGATCAACAGATTATGAATGGGCGTATATGCCAATTCATTGGCAAATCCCCATTGGCTCATCAGATAATCGGGAACGACCCGACGGATCAGCGCGGCGAGTTTTTCTGCCATGCTTTCGATCACGTTATTGTAGCCGTCAGAGAAAAGCCGATCACTGATGGCAAACAGACGGTCTTCATTTTTCTTGTCGCAAACCAGTATTTTGGTATAGAGCGTATCGCCCTCCCGGTACAGGTAGCCGTCTTTAATCGCTTTGGCGGCGGCTTCCTTATAGTTTTCGGCCAGCTCGGAGACGGCAAGACCGTCGATGGCACGAAGCGCCAGTTGAATTTGTGCATTGTTTGCAACGTTCATCCCACAACCAAAGTGTAACTGAACGCGGGAACAGCTGATGTTTTCCAGATGAACTTCCGAAAAGCCGCACACGTTCAGGGCTCCGACTCCATTCCAACTGTATCCGTGGTTCTTCCTCTCGGTGTTTACATAGCCGAAAACGTGAAACGGCAGGTCGTCATTCGGGACATCGGCAAAGGATTTCTGAGATAGCAGATCCTTTACACATTGGGATAACCGGCAACAGAGGGGAACAATCTGTTGCCAAAGGATCAGATTCCAATCCACTTTCCGGTTTAAGTAGGGAAATGCCATGTATTCCTCTTTGTTGTCACTAACAAACTTCTCGATTCTTTCCGCTATTTTCGGCATTTGCTCCTCATAGATCGCCTGTGCTTCGCACATCGTCTCATTGTCAAACAAGATGAAATTGATGACGTATTTTCCGTTTTCCAAACGGCGGAGCAATCCGTATTTGCCGTTGGCGCCTTGCGTCAGAATTTCCAATTCTTCCTCGACGTACAGCGTGGGAACATTCAGTTCTTCCGCGATCTCCTTGGCACTCATCGGCTTTTTGCGGCAAAGCCAGATGACGTGCGTGGAAAACGTTCCGCGCAGAACGTCACGCGGGTCGCCCCACCCGGGGCTTCCGTTTCCGATGATGTCAAAACTCATTTTTTCAAGGGATACGGGCTTTTTTGCGGTTTCTTCCATGTTTTCTACCTCGATTCTGATTTTTTGTCTTGCCGAAAACAGCCGTTGCCGGACAGTACCCTCGTTTACGTTCAGACGCTCCGCAATCTCCGCCGTGGAAAGGCCGTCGAGATAAAAGAGGATCATAACGTCCCGATAGGCCTTGGTCAGAAACGCGATCTGCCGGTAAACGAGCCGGAGGGCTTCCTCCTCGTTTTCCTGCTCATCCGGTTCTTCATCGGCAACCGAAGAGAGTATTTCTTCTGCATCTCCTTCGTAAAAGACCTCGCCGTGCTGTTTCTTCTTCTCGGAAAACGTCGCGTAAACGTGACGGGCGACGCGCCAGATGAACGGATAGAGATTTTCCACCTCGCCGTCCTTTTGCGCGGTTTTTACCAGTTCCAGAACGATGTCGGAGCAGAGTTCTCCTGCTTCGTTACTGTCCTTCGTCCGCGTGTAGCAGAAGCCGAACAGACGGTCGAGCAACTCTTTGTCCAGATATTTCAGCAACTCCTGTTTTCTCATGTCGTTTTCTCCAAGCGATTGATCAATGCTTTCACCCGTATAGTCGGTAAAAGTCATACAATGTTAGCGAAAATATAGAAAATAATCGCAAAAGCCGGAAATAGGGATTCTACTTCCGGCTTTTCTTGTCTTATAAGCGAAACAGTTTATTGTCCTGATATTTCGGATCGCAAGTCAGATTGATTTTCAACCGGCGGAAAAGGGCGAGGTCGATGCTGGACGGGACCACGGTCGAGTGCGCGTTACACCCGCGGAGTTCCGGCAGTTTGGACAGAGCCAGTGCCGCGTTGGGATCGGTCGCCGCGGCGACGGCGATCGCGATCAGCGTTTCGTCGGTATGAAGACGGGGGTTTTTACTGCCGAGATACCCAACTTTGAGTTTTTGCACCGGGTCGAGCAGATAGGCGGGAACCAGTTCGATGGCGTCGTCGATACCGGCCAGATATTTGATCGCATTGATCAGCATGGCGGAACAGGCACCGAGTTTGTCCTTGGTCTTTCCGGTGATGATCGTACCGTCGGAGAGTTCGATGGCGGCACACGGTCTTCCGGTCTCCTCCTCCAAAGCCAACGCCGGGCCAACGGCGTGGCGGTCTTCGGGGGAGACTCCTGCCTTATCCATGATCAGTTCAATGGTCTTGATCTCTTTATCAGAGGTGTTCTTTCCTTTGCTGTTCTCCATCAGCGCGGCGTAATAGCGGCGGATAATCTCCTGCTTTGCCGCCTCCGAAACGACGCCCTCATCGGAAATGCAATACCCGATCATATTGACGCCCATATCGGTGGGAGACTTGTAGGGACACGTGCCGTAAATCTTTTGGAAGATGGCCGTAAGAACGGGGAAAACCTCCACGTCACGGTTATAGTTGACCGTGGGAACGCCGTAGGCTTGCAGATGATAGGGATCAATCATATTGACGTCGGAGAGATCGGCGGTGGCCGCCTCATAAGCGAGGTTGACGGGGTGCCCGAGCGGCAGATTCCAGATCGGGAACGTCTCGAATTTGGCGTATCCCGCGCTGATCCCCCGTTTGTTTTCATGATACAGTTGGGACAGACACGTCGCCATTTTTCCGCTTCCGGGACCGGGCGCGGTCATGACGATGAGAGAACGGCTCGTCTCAATGTATTCGTTTTTTCCGAAACCGTCCTCGCTGACGATATGTTTGACGTTGGAGGGGTATCCCTCGATGACATAATGGCGGAAAACGCGGATGTCGTGGGATTCCAACACGGTTTTGAGTTGATCGGCGGACTGCTGACCGGCGTACTGTGTGATGACGACACTGCCGACGTAGAGCCCGACGCCACGGAACATATCGATCAGACGCAAAACTTCCATGTCATAGGTGATGCCGGTGTCGCCGCGACGCTTGCTGGATTCCAGCGCGCCGGCAGAGACCGCAATGACGATCTCGGCCTGATCTTTGAGTTCAAGCAACATTTTCAGTTTGCTGTCCGGCTCAAATCCGGGAAGAACGCGGGAGGCATGCGTGTCGTCAAAGAGTTTGCCGCCGAATTCTAGATACAGCTTGCCGCCGAACTGGGCAATCCGTTCCTTGATCCGTTCGGATTGCATTTTGATATACATGGCATTATCAAATCCGATTTTCATATCCTGAATCCTCCGTTATTCGTCCAAAGCCCGGACGTGGTTTTTTAACATGGACAGCATCGTGTCCATCATTCTGTTTGTTTTGGCGTAGGAGACGCGATAATCGACGGATCGGATCATGGGAGACGAAGCCGTCAGATTATGTGGTAAGCGGCTTTCTGCTTTCAGAATCCCGCTTTTTACGGAGAACGTAAAGAGTTCGGAAAAAAGCGGAACAGAGCGAAGAACAGCCGTTTCCCACGCATACTCCGGCACAAGGGAATCAAATGTAAGTTTTTGTCCGTCTGTCAAGTCGGAATCCGTTGCGATTTCCAAAACGATTCCGTAGTCCATGGGAGGGTAATCGGCTTTGATCTCCACGTTCCGGCTCCGGGAATGGGTGAGAACCGCATACAGGGAACGGAAAAAGAGAAAAGAAAGGTCGGCCATATCCAGCGTGGCAAAGCGGTTTTCCAAAAAATCCTTTGTGGGAGAAAACGTGATCCGGTAGCCGAGCGCGGCAAGAGGACGGACGATCCGCTCTTTGATTTGCAAAAGAAAATCGCCGACGTCGCAGAGACAGACGTCATCCCGCATGCCCAATTCCCCGCAGATTCGTCCGATGAGTTCGTCATACAGGCGCGCCGGGGTGAGAACGGCCGCTCTTGGCATATACTCCGTCCGTTTGCTCGTCGCAAAGAAGGCAAGAAAATCGGAAGAAAAGTATTCTTGTATCTGCGCGACAATCGTCTCATAATCGTTCAATTGAAGCAGGGAAAAGAACAGAAGAGGATAAAAGGTCTCTTCTTCCGTCGTCAGAGAAAACACAAGCGCCCGTTTGAATGAAAAATCCTTGTGAAAGCAAATCACGTCGGGTTTTCCGTCCTTAACGGAAGAGAGAAAATCGGAGTTTTCCGCGCGGGTAAAGGCATTGGCGCGTTTGCGGATGCCGGGCAAAAAACGGACGGCGGACGTGTTCTTATACACAACGATACCGTTTTCCCGGCAGATCAGAACGGGAATGGACGTGCTTTCAAAAAGCGAAAACAGAGTCGGA
>JAGHUY010000177.1 GCA_018064545.1 Candidatus Apopatosoma intestinale
TCCGTTTTTCTCTTGACGTTTTCGCCCTCTCGCAGTACCCTCGTACAGCTTCGGGGCGAAGAACGCCAAGCCTGCGCATTTTTATCTCGGCCAAGGCGGCTCGTTTGCAAAGTGATGTTTGCCCATTCGGGCAAGTGATGTGGTGCTGTCGCACCATGATGTTTTTGCCTTCGGCAAAAGTGATGCGATGCGTTCCGCAAATGATTCAACGCGCGTAGCGCACATCATGTTCCGCTTGCGGAACGCATCATTCGCCGTCTCTGCGGACGTTTCTCGGCCAAGGGAGCTTTCGTGCGCGGCTAAAAAAGTGCAGGCCGAAAACAAGCTTTCTTCCTTTTCATTGACACAAACTGCCGCAAATGGTATACTGAAAAATGAAAAAGAAACGACGGAGGCACAGATGTACACGGTAACGGAAAGTCAGAAAAAATATCTGTCGTGGGAGTTCGGCGTGTTTTTCCACTACGGGATCCGCACGTTCTGCCACGGTCATCACGACTGGGACGGCGTTCCCATGCCCGCCGAAGCGTTTCGGCCGGAGGACTTTGATCCCGACGGTTGGATCAAAACGGTAAAAAAAGCCGGTGCGCAGTTTGCCGTGATGACGACGAAGCATCACGACGGGTTTGCGATGTGGCCGTCCGCTTATTCCGCCTATTCCGTGGCGCAATCGCCGTGGATGGACGGGAAAGGAGACGCGGTAGCTCTCTTTACCAAAGCGTGTCACGATAACGGCGTTGCCTGCGGGCTTTACTATTCCCCCAACGAGTGGGGCGATCGGATCGACTTTTCCGATAAAGAAGCCGCCGACCGTTATTATTACGGACAGCTCGGGGAACTGCTCGACGGACGGTACGGCAAGATCGACTACCTGTGGTTTGACGGCGGGTTTCCGGCGGGGTACGATGCCTCCGGGATCCTCGGCTACGTTCGCTCGCTGCAACCGGATATTCTCGTCATGGGGCACGACGTTCGCGGCATCGGAAACGAGGATTGTTACGTTCCCTACGACATGACAAATGATAAAAACGGCGCTTTCGTCTGTCTGGAAGGCGATCTGCGGATGCGGGACAGCTGGTTTTGGGAGGACAACGCCTACACGGTCAAATCCGTCGGGGAGCTTGTCGGAATGTATGAGACGGGCGTGGGACGGGGCGCGGCCATGCTTCTTAACCTCGCTCCCGCACCGAACGGTCATCTGGAAAAAGACGACGTTGGGAGGCTTTTCGAGTTTCGTGCGGCCGTGGATGCCCTCACCGCTTCCCCGTGCGGCATGGACTGCCTTTCCCGTGAGGGAAACGTTTATACTCTCTGTTATTCCAAAGAAAAATACCAAAATGAAATCAAGGATACCATGTTTTTGCCACGGGTAAAACGCCTGATCATAGAGGAAAACCTCTGCGGTGGGGCGATGATAAAGGGTTGGAAGCTCTATGCGACCATTCCCTCCAAATACCCTTACGCCGACTGGAAATTTCTCCTGTGCGAGGGGCACGGTATCGGACGGAAACGGATCATCCCCGTCCCGGAGATGCGCTGTCCGCGCTTCCGGCTCGAAATTACCTCGTCCGACGGCACGCCCGAGATTCTCTCCTTTGCCGCGTTCTCATAGCCAAAAGAAAAGCAGCCCTGTTCAAAGCGAGCAGGTCTGCTTTTTCGTTGAATCCCTTACCTATATTTGGCAAAACGTTTTTCAACGTATATTATTGATAGGCTCCGACACGTTTGACCTCCTCTACGATCGCCCGGAAGTTTTCGAGCGAGACGCTGTTCGGGATGGAGTGATCAGAAGAAAAGATATAGCCGCCGTTTTCTTTGAGGCGCGGCACGGTGTTCCGGATCTCTTCGATAATGGCGTCCTTGTCATTCCACAAAACGGCGTTGATGCCGCCGTGGAGAACGAGCTTGTCACCGTACTTTTCTTTGAGCGCGAGCGGCTTCATGCCGGCCTTGACCTCCAACGGATTGAGCGCGTCAAGACCCATGCCGACAAGATCGTCCACGCGATCCATGATGTTACCACAAGAGTGCATATGCGCATACGCGCCGCGCTCGTGCGCCCAGTCGATGGCTCTTTGATGATAGGGCTTGAGGATCTCCCGATACATATCGTTGGAAAAGAACATCGTCCCCTTGTACCCCATATCGTCCGGCCAGGAGATGCAGTCAAAATGATAGCCCGCATCCCAAATCTTTTCAAAGCACGCCAAATCCAGCCGGAGATAGGTATCAAACATATCCATACACCATTCCGGCTCCTCACAGAGCGCGATCAGCATATTTTCCGTGCCGACCATCCAGGAATGTGTGACGTCAAATCCGAACCAGAAATCGGCAATGATCCACCGTCCCTCTGCCCGCCATTTTTCATAATTCTCTTTCAGCGCTTTCCAGTTGATCCGATCCTCGGCATACTTCATTCTCTCTTTGGCTTCCGGCCAGGCGGTGGAATCCCCAACCTTGAAATCCAGGAACTCCGGTGTGGAGTCCTCGTATTTCCATTGCTTCATCGTCACGCCCCAACTGCTTTTGACGATGCGATAAGTGGGGGTGTCTTCGATGATTTCGCGAGGGAAGCGCGGGGAATTGTCCACCTCGATATGCGCGGGCGCGTCAATGCCGAAAAAACTTTCCCAGCTTGTGTCGGTCGGCAAGCCCTCCTCCCGCCAACGGCGCAGGGTACCGCCCCACGGGTGGTCGATGATCGGGATGCGGTCGGCTTCTTTGTGCTGATACATTCTCAAAAAACGTTCATTCGAGGTCATTTCCATGCGTTTTCTCCCCCTATCTGCCTGCTTTTCTGCATACACCCGTTTCCCTTGTGATCCGGTAAAACAAGTATATCATTATAGAAAAAGAAAGTCAACTGTTGAGCCTTTGAAAATGGGCTTTTTCGGTTGACAGGCGGAAAAGCCGTGTTATACTATAAGCAGAATATTGTCCGAAGCGATCAGAAAGGAAAAAATCATGGCACGTTGGGACGTCAAAATTTTATCAAGCCTTGAAAAATGCTTTATAGACGAGGATCTTTCCGCGCATCCGGCGACGGAATCCTTTGTCGGTTTCCGCGGCGAACGGCTATCGTTTCAGGTCGCCGTCTACAACCCGTCCCGGGAAAACGGCGTGGTACGCCCGAAGGTCGTCAAATGCGGAACACTGAAAAAATATGTGACGCTGGGGCAGGTAACGTCCGTTCCGTCCGCTTTTCCCGCCAAACTCAATCGGGAGACAGACCCGTATGATCTGAGAACACAGCCCGGGCTGTTCCCCGACCCGATCCTGCCGCTCCACTATGCGGGCAAGATCAACGTAGCGCCCATGCAGACCTCTGTCATTTGGATAAACGTCGAGATTCCGGCGGACTTCCCTGCCGGCGACTATACAGCAGGAATCCGTCTGCTTCTGCCGGACGGTACGCGGGAAGCCGAAGCTACGGCGCAAATTCACGTCGTAGGAGCAACGCTTCCCGAACAGAAACTCATCCACACCGAATGGTTTTACACCGACTGTCTCGCCGAGGCGTATTACGTGCGCCCGTTCTCCCGGGATCATTGGAAAATCATCGAGCGATTCATCGAAACGGCCGTGAAAAGCGGTGTCAACGCGATTCTGACGCCCGTCTTTACCCCGGAACTGGACACCTATGTCGGCGGGGAGCGGCTGACGACGCAACTGGTGAAGATCACCGTTGATGAGTGCGGCTATACATACGATTTTTCCGATCTGGAAAAATGGGTGACGATGTGCCGGAAACTCGGCGTGAAATATTTTGAAATCCCTCATTTCTACACGCAATGGGGATCCAAGCACGCCCCGAAGATCGTGGCAACGGTAAACGGCAGAACAAAGAAGATTTTCGGCTGGGAAACCGACGCGCAGGGCGAGGAATACAAGGCGTTTTTAGCCTCGTTCATTCCCGCGCTGATCGGCTTTTTCAGGGAAAAAGGTCTTGATCACAACTGCCTGTT
>JAGHUY010000147.1 GCA_018064545.1 Candidatus Apopatosoma intestinale
ACATAGTCCAGTACGGAAGATATTCAAAAATCCCTAAATGATAAGGGAAAACAGCCGAAAATAATGAAAAATAAGCCAAGATTCTCCCTCTAAAATTCCTATAAATTTCCAGTTGGGGTGGTAGAGGCCGCAAGTTCAAGTCTTGTCACTCAGACCAAAAAACGGGCAATGCAAATTGTCCGTTTTTTCTTTATTTTACAAGGGTTTTCAGACGTTTCCGTGCTTCGTATGAGGCACGGATTTTTTGCTTTTTCGGAGCGGATGGTAGAGGCCGGTACAAGTTTCAGTACAAGTGATTTTCTCGTCCTACTCTCGTTCCGTATGGCTCCGTGGCGTCTACTCTCCTGCACTTGAACCGCTGGCGTCCCTACAAGGTACAAGTTTTGAGCGGAAAAACCGCAGAAAGGAAGCAAAAAAATATGGCTTGTATCACCGAAAACCCCAACGGAACCTTCAAAATCCGCGTCTATTGCAAGAATCAGAACAGCGGACGGTTCGTCAACAAAAGCATGACCTACACCCCGTCAGACCCCAATCTCCCCTACGGAAAACTGTCAAAGGAGGTCGAAGCCGTCGCCGAGAAATTCGAGCAAGAAGTCAAGGAGGCATCGGCAAACGCGATGGAAAACATCACCCTCCGCAAGTTCAGCGAAAAGTATCTCAAAATCAAGCAACCGGCGCTCTCTCCTAACACCTACGTTTTTTACAGCAAGGTCATTTCAGATTATCTCTTACCTATGTTCGGAGACATGAAACTGCGCGACATCCGTACATATCATGTGCAAAAATTCATCACTTTTCTCAGCACCGAGAAAGAACGCGAGGACGGACGTGAGGGTCACATCACCGGATCGACCGTCAAACGCTACACGACCGTTTTCCGTTCGATGCTGACGCTCGCCTACAAGATGGAATACATCGACATGGACGTGGGAGTATCCCGCCGACTGGAATTTCCGAAAGAAGAACACGTGGAAGCCGAAGTCTTCACGCTCAAAGAAGTCGAAGATATCCTTGCCGCGCTCAAAGAGGAACCGATCCGCGTCCGGGCGATTATCGAAACGGCTCTCTTCACCGGTTGCCGGCGCGGAGAGATCGTGGGACTGAAATGGGCGGACGTTGACCTAATCAACCGAAAAGTCACGGTTCGGCGGAGTATTTACAAGCCGCACGGCGGAAAGGCAACGGAAAAAGAACCCAAGACAAAGCACAGCTTCCGCACGATCAGCATCCCGGAGCATCTTTGCCAAGTCCTGCTCGACTACAAACGCTGGCAGGATCGACACAAGCTTCTGATGGAGGACGAATGGAAAGAATTTGATTATGTCTTCACCGAGGAGGACAGGCACGTAATGAACCCACACACGCCAACCAAGCAATTCGACCATTTTCTCAAGCGACACGAATTCCGTCATCTGAAATTCCACGGGTTACGCCACACCTCGGCAACGCTTCTGCTCTCGCAGGGGTGCGACATCAAGACCGTCTCCGCGCGGCTCGGTCACTCTGACCTTGAAACCACCAATATCTACGTTCACGCGCTCGAAGAAATGGATCGCGGCGCGGCAGACACGTTCGACGTATTTTACAGAGAAAGAGGTATCAAAAATGAAAACTGAACTGACTTATCACGAAGAAAACGGCTATCTGTATCCCGACCTTGCCCTGCCGGAGCAGACGCATTACCCGATCGGAAAATACGGGGATCTGCACCTTGCGTATCTCACAGAACATCGGCGCGGGACGTATTCGCACCTGCTGACGACTTGTACGCTCAACGAGCACCTACATAAAATCGACCTGCAA
>JAGHUY010000026.1 GCA_018064545.1 Candidatus Apopatosoma intestinale
CATTATACACCCGCCCCCACCGATTTGCAATAGATTTCTGAAAAAACCGCCTCTACTGTGCGTAGAGACGGTTTAGGGAAAATTTGCAAGAATTTGAAAAGCCCTTATCCTTTGCGGATTCTTTCGAGTTCATCGCGGATCATCAGCATATCGGCGAGCATCGCGCCGCGTTTGGACGGGTCGCGGAGCAGAGCGGACGGATGATAGACGGCGGCGATGCGGAACGGCCCCCGTTCCGCAAAGACTCCGTGCTCGGCCGTGATCTTGAAATCCGGTTTGATGAGGCGCATCGCGGCGATGCGGCCGAGGCAGACGATCAGTTTCGGCGAGACGGCCCGCACCTGATCGCGCAGATACCCGATACAAAGGTCCTCCTCGTCGGGAAGCGGATCGCGGTTTTTCGGCGGACGGCATTTTAAGATATTGGCAATATAGACGTCGTTTCGCTCGATGCCGACGGCTTCCAGATACTGATCGAACAGTTTTCCGGCACGGCCGACGAACGGCACGCCCGACAGGTCCTCGCTCTCCCCCGGGGCTTCGCCGACAAACATCAGATCGGCTCTCGGATTGCCCGTGCCGAATACCACATTCGTCCGCGTCTCGGAGAGAGGACAGCGGCGACAGGATTCACATTCTCCCCGTATCTCTTCCAATGTTTTCACTTCCATGTGCGGTCACTCCCCGATTCGTCAGACTTTTCTTTATTCTATCATATTTACGTCAATCGCGCAAGGGTTTTGACCGCGTTTTTTTCACAGATCGGCGTTCCGTGTTCCCGGATATAGGCGCAGGCATCCGCGCCGGGGAGGCGATTGCCGTATTCCCCGACGAACAGGTTTTCAAACGGACAACTCCCCGTATGACCGACGGCAAAGCCGTTCCCCGTCTCATAGAGAACGAGATAATAGGCATACGAAGTGCCCGTGTTTTCCGTATAGACCCGGCTCTCCCCGTTGTAGCCGACGCTTTGCAGTTCCCAGCAGGCGCGGAGCAGGGAAGAGAGGTCGGAAAAACCGTAAACGGCCGGTTTCCGGCTTCCGAGTGCGGGGAGTTTCTCCCCCAGTATGGCATGACCCATGGCAGAATCCGGCGGCGGGTCTTTTTCCAGTTTCGTTATGTAGATTTCGCATCCTCCGCTCCGCTCCGGATACACCTGGATCAGAATCCGTCCGAGTGCCGCGTCAAAACCCGTTTTTTCTTTGGCCTCGTCCAGAATATCCCAGACGGCGCGACGCGTCTTGGTGTTGCCGTAGTCGAGCGTTTTACAGTCGATCTCGTATTTTTGCATATCCCGCGGTGTCAGCACCACGCGCAGTTTGCCGCTTTCCAGCACGCATAATTCCATGGTTTTTTCCATCTCCCGTCCGGGACTGTCGCATTCAGCAACTTCTGCATCTGAATGCGGCAACCCCCACACGCTCTATTATAGTTCCTCCCCCGGCAAAAAGACAGGCAAAAAATCTGGTAATTTTCCGTTTTCTCCCTCCGCCGGAACCTCTCTTTCTTCCGAAAAACGAAAAAAACACGATTTTTGACCGGTGCTACTTGAAAAAAGGCGGATATTTCAGTATAATAAAACCAAATATGACCGCGCGCGGGGAAAATCCGTGCGCAGAAAGGCGGAAGCGGGACCCCCCGCGAACGGGACGATGGAGTTTTCCAAAGATAAAAAAATCATTTTTTCCGGTGTACAGCCGAGCGGCAATCTGACGATCGGCAACTACCTCGGTGCCATCAAGAATTTCGGCCTCTTTCAGGAGACCTATAACTGTCTGTACTGCGTGGTGGATATGCACGCCATCACCGTCCGGCAGGACCCGGCGGAACTTCGCCGCCGCACCTATGAGACGTTGGCACTCTATATGGCCAGCGGCCTCGATCCCGAAAAGAACGTACTGTTCGTGCAGAGCCACGTGCCGGCTCACGCCCAACTCGGCTGGGTCCTCGACTGCTTCACGATGTTCGGCGAACTGTCCCGCATGACGCAATTCAAGGATAAAAGCGCGAAAAATGCGCAGAATATCAATGCCGGTCTGTTTACCTATCCGTCGCTGATGGCGGCCGATATTCTGCTGTATCAGGTCGATTTGGTGCCCGTCGGCATCGATCAGATGCAACACATCGAACTGACGCGCGACATCGCCAACCGTTTCAACCAAATCTATTCCGACACGTTCAAGGTGCCGGAGGCCTATATTCCGAAGACGGGTATGAAAATCAATTCTCTTGCCGATCCGACGAAAAAGATGAGCAAATCCGATGAAAATCAGAATGCCTGCGTCTATCTGCTTGACGATCGCGACACGATCATCCGCAAGTTCAAACGCGCGGTGACCGACAGTGATACCGTTGTGAAATCCGCGCCCGAAAAGGACGGGATCAACAACCTGATGACGATCTATTCCTGCTTCACGGGCAAGACTTTCGAGGAGATTGAACGGGAATTTGACGGCCGCGGTTACGGCGATTTCAAACTGGCCGTCGGGGAGGCGTGCGCCGACGCGCTCTCACCGCTTCAAACGGAATTTCACCGTTTGATGAACGACAAAGCTTATCTGGAAACCGTGATGAAGAACGGGAGCGACTACGCTTCGTATCTCGCGAACAAGACGCTCTCCAAAGTCTATCGGAAGGTGGGCTTCATCGCAAAATAAATAAAGGAAGTTTGCTTTTTGTACGAATATTCTTGGATGCCGATGGCGGCGGCGTTTTTCTTCTCGCTTTTGATGACGCCCGTCGCCCGGCGTTTCGCGTTTCTCATCGGTGCCGTGGACGTGCCGCGTGACGGCCGCCGGATGCACCGGATCCCGACCGCCCGCCTTGGCGGGGCGGCGATCGCCGTCGGCTTTTTCTGCGCCCTGTTTCTGACCGTTCCCCGGTCGGCTCTGCCGCGTCCCGGCGTTCTTATCGGGGCCGCTTTGACGGCTTTTCTCGGCGCTGTGGACGATAAAAAAGCCCTCGCGGCGTTTCCCAAACTGATCGCACAGATCGGTATCGCTCTTTGCCCGGTGCTTTCCGGGGTGCGGATCGATTTCCTCGATACGCCGTTCGGCTTTTGGAAACTCGGCGTTCTGGGCGTGCCGGCGACCGTTCTCTTTACCGTCGCCGTCATGAACGCGTTCAATCTGATCGACGGGATCGACGGTCTCTCCTCCGGGGTGGCGTCGCTTGCCTCGTTCTCACTCGCCTGCATCGCGCTTTGGCGTGGGGAAGCGGGCGTGGCCGCCGTCTGTCTGGCTCTGTGCGGTGCGGTTCTCGGCTTTCTGCCGTTCAACGCCCAGCCCGCCTCGGTCTTTATGGGCGACACGGGGTCGCTCTTTCTAGGCTACGTGCTTGCCGTCGCTTCGGTGACCGGCATGATGAAAACGCCGGTGCTGTTCTCGGTCGGTGTGCCGATCCTCGCCTTTGCTGTCCCGCTGTTCGATACGGCTTTGGCCGTCGTCCGGCGTGCGTCGGGCGGCGTGGGGCTCTTTTCCCCCGATCGGGCGCATCTGCATCACCGGCTCGTTCTCCGGCTCGGCTATTCGCCGCGTGCCGCGTCTTCTGTCTTGTACGGTGTGACGGCTATGTACTGTCTGGCGGCACTTTTGCTGATCATATCCCCCGCGGCGGCGGGAATCGTGGCACTTCTTGCTTCCGGGTATCTGCTCCTTGTCTACGGACTGTCCGGCGAGCGGAAATCCGAATGAAACAATGAATGAATCAATGGATGAAAGGAGGGGGCTTTGTGAAACGAACCTTAAAAGACAGGCTTCGTTCTGACGGAGCCCTCTCGCTGTATTCCATTCTTATCTTGGCTCTTGGCTTTACGGTGGTCTGCTTTGCCGTACTGATGCTGCTTTCCCGCACCGATCTGTTTGACTGGCCGCACGCCGAACCCGTCGAAACGACGGGTGACGCCATCCGCGACTTTGGCGAAATCGATTATCGCTACACGCCGATCCCGACGGGAAAGGAGAGCGCGGAACTGCTTCTGCGCGCCTATCCGTTCACCGATCGGTTTTACATGGAGCATTATATGCTCTTCGTTCAGGGCAATGCCGTCACCCAGGATTATTGCCGTATCTGGCGTGACGGGACCCGATACCGGATCGTGTTCAACGAGGGAAGCCCCGGTCGCGAACGCGCGATCATCTCGGACGGGAAACACGTGGCCTTTTTGGGAAATGGAGATGCGGTGCTGGGCGTCTATACGTATTCCGACGCATTCGCGTTTGAAAAAATGTCGTATATCCCGAGTTTTCTTCTCCTGTCCGACGACGTACCGTATTCCGTGAAGCAGGCCGACCAGGCAAACGGAGAACTGGCTGTGATCTACGAAATTCCCTCGCTCTCTTTTCGCGAGGATATCCGCATCTCGACAGAGACGGGACTGATCCGCAACATTCGCTCCTATTTTTCCGATAAACTCGTCAGCCGGTACGACATCGGTAATTATGAACTGGACTATTCGTTTTCCGGTGAGGAATTTGACCTCACGGACTATTTAACGTCTGCTGAATAATCCCAAAATGCCGTCGCAAAGCGATCAAAAGGCATTTTGAGGTTATGAAGACGCAAGGGTTTTGAGCACAACAGCGAAAAAGCCTTGTGCTTTTTCTCATCTGCCGTCCGGCTCATAACAGAACGGCCGCGACGAGGACGAGCGGCATCAGAAGCGATTCGCTCCGCCCGGAAAACAGAAGAAACAGAACCGCTCCGAGGAGAAGCAGATCCTCGGCACTGACATTGTCCCAGAACCGCGGGAGAACGGAAACCGGTTTTTCGGCCGTCTCCCGCGGCTTTTCTTTGTCTGCTGTCGTGGTTTCCGGTTCCTTTTACTCCCTTATGGGGGCGGAAAAAGAAGGGGTTCTCTCCTCCTCGCGCGGGGCGGCGGAAAAAGAACGGTTTCTCTCCTCCTCACGCGGGACGGCAGAGAAAGAACGGCTTCGCTCTTCCTCGTGCGGGGCGGGGGAAAAGGAAAGATTTCCGCCGTAGTCCGGCGGCGGAACGGGAACGCCTGCGTCCGATCCTGCGGTTTTGCCGTGATTCTGCGTGTACATACGGTCTCCTTATCCTGTCAGGCTATATGAAGTATCCCGCCATTTCGGCGAGTTTCAGCATGGTGAGTGCCTTATCGATCTTGGCACAGCGTTTTTCGTCCAGATAGGGTTTTAGCGCGAGTAGCAATGCCCGGCTGTGGGCGATGGTCCCTGCGGGAATCCGTCCTCCGCCCGAAATGCCGAGCAGGGAGAGCATCTCCCTTGGGTCCGGTGGGGCGGAAGCCGGAACGGCGGGCGCCGGAACGGAAGAAACCGGAACGGCAGAGGCGGCCGGTTCCGCCGACGGAGCCGTAGCCCCGGACGGCGGGGAAGACGTCATCGTGTCGGCCAGTCGCCTCAGTTGCGCCATCATCTCCGGATTATTTAGGATCGCGTCCAACTTCTCCGAAAAGTCGTTTTCCATCACGTGCCCCCCATCTTTTTCATCACCTCGTCCATCCGTTCTTTTCCGATGATGTCCGTGGCGTTCGCTAAATCTTTCTCACTGAGCGTGCCCAGCAGTGACCGGATCTTTTCCATATCCGAGACGCGCTCGGGCCGGAGTCCCATCGCTCCGGCGATCATCATGACTTTTTCCCGCAGGGCCTCGTCGTCCAGTGCCAGCAGGTTTTCTACGGCTTTTTTCTCGCTATTCATGAATTGCCTCCGTCTGAGTGTTTTAGGACTATTATATGGATGGGACGTGAAAACGTGCCGCCCCCGATTCTCCGGAAAATAAAAAAATTCATTTACCATCTTGCAAAAATGTTTTTCCCGTATTATAATGGAGAAAAGAAAACCCCATATTCATACAGGAGTGAAATGATATGACAGCACTTGAATCCGTAAAAAAGATTTTATCCGAACAGCTCAGAGTGGACATCGACAGTATCACGGAGGACACCAACGTGATGGAGGACCTCGGCGCCGATTCTCTTGACATCGTGGAAATGCTCATGACCATCGAGCAGGACTACGGCGTTGTCATTCCCGATGACGAAGTTGTCGGTTTTAAGACCGTCGGCGATATTGCCCGTTATATGGAAGAAAATCAGTAATAAAATAGCCTTGCGATGAGCAAGTCTTTTTTATGAAAAAGCCCCGGTGCAAACCGGGGCCGTTTTTATGTATGGCTGTTATTGCTCTGAGTCATTCTTTTTTTTCGAAAGAAGCAGGTTGACGAGGATACCGAGGATCAGAGCGCAGGCCGTGGTGGTCAGCGTAATTTTTCCGAAGGTAACGGCGAGGCCACCGACGCCGGAGATCAAAATGACGGAGCTCACGAAGGTATTCTTGTTGTCGCCGAGGTCAAGCGGCTGCAGCATTTTCAGCCCGGAGA
>JAGHUY010000285.1 GCA_018064545.1 Candidatus Apopatosoma intestinale
CGGCAAAACGTATCTCAACCGAATTGTGTACACCAAGAGCGAAATTGTGATTCCGTTCCTCATGACCAAGGTAGGTTACGGGATTCTTTGCAACTCCTCGACCTGGCACGGCGTGGATGTCTGCGACGCGGACGAAAACGAGATTTGTTGGTTCTTGCCGGACGGCGACCTCGACTTTTTCCTGTTCGCCGGGGATTCTCTGAAAACGCTTCTCGGCAAACTGACGCATGTTGTCGGTGCGCCCATGGTATTGCCGAAATGGGGTTACGGTCTTACGTTTATCGACCAGTATAACGCCGATCAGTTTGAGGTCATGCGCAACGCCTCCACGTTCCGGGAAAAGAACATCCCGTGCGATACGTTCAGTCTGGAACCCGGCTGGATGGCCAAACGCTACGATTTTTCGACCGAAAAGAAATGGAACACCGATCGCTTCTATATCTGCGACTGGATGCGCCGGACGGAAGAAGAGTTTACCGCGCATACGCCGAGAGAGCGTCTGTTCACGACGGCGCTCCGCCGTTACGGCTTTAAACTGATGCTTTGGCTCTGTTGCCGCTACGATTTTACGGCAAATCAGGAAAACCGCGCGGGCAATCCGACGGATTTTGGATTTGAGCCGTGGTTCAAGCACTTGAAAGCGTTTGTCTGCGACGGAGCTGCTGGCTTCAAAATGGACCCGTGCAAGGTCGTCGATACCGCCACCGAGACGCGCGTCTACGCCAACGGCGCGGGCGAGCCCGAAATGCACAGTTTGCAGAACACCCTGTACGGCAAAGAGATGTACGAAGGATATAGCGAATACACCGGCCTTCGTCCGATGCACCACATGAGCGGCGGCTATACGGGGATGTCCCGCTATTCCGCGACGACGACGGGTGACTCCGGCGGCAAACACAAGACGCTCGTCTGGATTCTGAACAGCGGGCTTTCGGGTATGTCCAATATCACCTGCGATATGGATATTTTCGCGAAACACACCATCCACTATTGCTTCTTCACCGCCTGGTGTCAGCTCAACAGCTGGTCAGGGTACAGCCATCCGTGGTGGGCGGGCAAGGAACTGGAAGCCGTCTTTACGGATTATGACCGTCTCCGCTATCATATCCTGCCGTACATCTATTCGGCGGCGATCAACTCGCATCTGACCGGCGTGCCGGTGGTGCGCGCCATGCCGCTGGAATTTGAGGACGAGAATCTGCAAAACGCCACCTGTGAATATCTGTTCGGCGACTCCTATCTGGTTGGGTCGTTCTCCGATACGATCATTCTGCCGAAAGGCGAGACGTGGATCGACGCATGGACGGGTAAAGTCCTTGCGGGCGGGCAGGAGATCCAAGTGGACGTGCCGGAGAACCGTGGCGGTCCTCTGTATATCCGCGGCGGCGCGATCATCCCGACGCAGGCGGATAAGCAGTTTACTGATTGCACGGACGACGAGCGTCTGACGCTGGAAATCTACCCGGTGGACGGCGTTGTGCGTTCCTATACGCTCTACGAGGACGACGGGCAGACGCAGAAATATCTTGCCGGAGAGCGGGCCGAAACCTTGTTTACGCTCCGTACCGAAGCCGGAAAAGCGACGCTTACCGTCGGGGAAAGAACCGGTCACTTTGACGGTATGAAAGAGCACCGTGCCTACGACGTCAAGGCGTTTTGGCCGGACAAGCCCGGGCAGGTATGCGTAGACGGCAAAAAAGTCGAATTTGCATGGGAAAACGGTTTTGTTACGTTCTCTATGGACGAAGGAAAAGAAGCAGTGATTATTTAACGGAGGAAAAACATGGAAAAAGAATTGATTTGTCGCGCTCAGTATGAAAAAGAAACAGCGGACGCACGCGAAAGACGCTTAAAATGGTTCAAGGAAGCGCGTTTTGGCATGTTCATCCATTACAGCCTGTTTTCCCAGCACGGGACGGGCGAATGGTGCATGAGCCAGCAGAACTATACCAAAGAAGAGTACGAACAGTACGCCAAGACTTTTGCGCCCAAGGAGGGATGCGCCGACGAATGGTGCCGGCTCGCCAAGGAGATGGGCGCGAAATACGCCGTTCTGACGACGCGCCACCACGAGGGCTTTTCCCTTTGGAAATCCGAGGTCAACCCGTATAACGCCTATAACTATTGCGGGCGCGATATCGTCCGCGTGTTCGTTGACGCCTGCCATAAATACGATCTGAAAGTCGGTTTTTATTCGTCTCTGATGGACTGGCATCATCCGGACGGCTGGCGTTGCGCGTTCGATCCCGAGGCGAGACGGCGTTTTCTCGATTATATCGAGGCGCTCAACGTCGAACTGCTGTCGAACTACGGCAAGATCGACATTCTGTGGTACGATATGCCGTTCCCGATGAACAGCAGCGAGGGGTGGGATTCCATCAACCGCAACAACCGTCTGCGCAAACTGCAACCCGATATGCTGATCAACAACCGCAGTAAGTTGCAGGAGGATTTCCTGACACCGGAGGAGAGCATTAGCCCGGCTGACGGCGCGTACTGGGAAGCCTGCATGACGTTCAATCGCATTTCGTGGGGGTATCTGGATACCTAACAGGTGCTTCCGTATACCTACACCCCTCAGCAGATCATCTCCATGATCAACACCTGCGCCTCCACCGGCGGCAACCTGCTTCTCAATATCGGCCCGATGCCGGACGGCACCGTTCCGCCGGAAGCGGTCGAACCGCTCCATACGGTCGGCGCATGGCTTGCCGCCAACGGGGAAGCGGTCTACGGGGAAAAGGCGATCGTCGGCACGACGTTCCGCGGTTGCGGCGTCAATATGGTCAGCGCGTCCCCCGATCACAACGAAATTTATCTGTGGAACCGTATCTGGCAACCGGGCGGCAAACTCCAACTCGGCGGCTATAAAAAGGCTCCGAAATCGGTTTCGTTCCTCGCGACCGGCGAAAAAATTGATTTCGAGATGGATGGACACCGTCTGATCCTCAAGAATCTGCCGGAGGAAGCGCCGGACAAGATCGCGGGTATCACGGTCATCAAGTTGGAATTTGACGGCGGCGATATTTACAACTACATGAGCTACTATCCGCATATGCGCTACGGTCAGAATATTGCGGGTGATCTGGTACAGTAATGAAAGAACGGGAAATAGAGAGGCTGTTACTCGATCACGGAGCGTCGCTCGTTGGTTTTTCGGCACTCGGAGAAAAGGCGTGTGATCGCTATCCGCAGTACACTTGCGCCGTTACGATCGTCCGGAAACTCTCGGACGCGATCGTGGAGACGATCGACGGAAGACCGACCATTGCGTATTTTCAACACTATCGGATCACCAATACCAAACTCGATCTGCTGGCTCTCGACGCCGTGGACTTCATCGAGTCGGCCGGATACCGGGCACTCCCCATCGCGGCTTCGCAGAGTACGAGCGAAGATAAAGAGGCCTATCGCGGGCTGTTCTCCCACAAGATCGGCGCGGTTCTTTCGGGTCTCGGTTTTGTCGGAAAGAACGGTCTTCTCATCACGCCGGAATACGGATCAAAGATTCGCCTTTGCACGGTGCTGACGGATATGCCGCTCGCACCGCTCCGCGAGCGGATCGAAAACGGGTGCGGCGACTGTACCGCCTGCCGCGACGCCTGTCCCGCCGGAGCCATCCGCGGGGAAGCGTATATCCCCGGAAATCCGAGGGAGACCATTCTCGATGCGAAAGCGTGCTCGGATCACATGAAAACGTATCACGATGTCGGGCGCGGTGCCGTCTGCGGCATCTGTATGCGCGTCTGCCCGTATAATCGGAAATAAGCAGAGAAAGTCCCGTTTGCCGTCCTTGACAAACGGGGCTTTTTGTGCTACACTTTATCCATCTTTTTTGAAAAGAAAGGGGGATCATCCCATGGAATTTTTACCGAAACAGATCACGCTGAAAGACGGTTCCGTTGCCACGCTCCGCAAGCCGGAAATGACTGATGCCGAAGGGCTGC
>JAGHUY010000333.1 GCA_018064545.1 Candidatus Apopatosoma intestinale
CGGATGATGGATCAGCGCCGAAATGATGGCCAGTTTCTGCTTCATACCGTGGGAATACGACGAGATCGGCGAACCGAGTGCTTCTTTGATTTCAAACATTCCGGCATATTTCTCAATGTCGGCGTTTCTCTCCTCTCCGACACCGTAAATGTCCGCGATGAAATTCAGATACTTGGCACCCGTCATAAACTCGTACAGATCGGGGTTATCGGGAATATACGCCATCTGTTTTTTGCAGAAAACCGGGTCTTCTTTGATGGATTTCCCGTCAATGAAGATGTCCCCCTCTTCAAAGTCCAGAATCCCGGACGCCGCTTTGAGCGACGTGGTTTTTCCGGCGCCGTTGTGGCCGATAAAGCCGTAAATATCCCCGGCTTCCACGTCCAGCGTCAGATCGTCCACCGCCCGTTTTCCGCCTTTATACGTCTTGGAAAAATGAATAAAAGAAAGCATTTCGTTTCTCCCCTTTTCGTTGTATTAACTTGCTAATACAAGAGTAATATTTTTTCGGTCATTTGTCAATAGTTTTTCGCATTCGGGAGAATAATTCACAATTTCGACACAGAAAAACCCGCCGAGGTGTCCCCCGGCGGGTGCGGAACTCATTGTTTTTGTGCCATCGCAAACGCCGGGGCTCCGATGATGGCCGCGTCGTTGCCGAGTGTGGCAATTTTGATCTCGGTTTTCAGCACGTGATCTTTCGAGTAAACTTCCTTACTCACTTTTTCTTTCAGCGGGATCAGCAGATTGTCGCCCTCGTTACAGACGCCGCCGCCGATGATGAAGACGTCCGGCTGGAAGATGTTGATGAGATTGGCTACGCCGCAGGCAAGATACCCGAGGTACTCCTCTACGACCTCGGCACCCGCCCGGTCGCCCTTTTTCATCGCGGCAAACGCCGTTTTTCCGCCGACTTTTTCAATATCGTTTCCGCACATTTCGTGCATCAGCGTCCCGCTGGTGGCGGCAAATTTCTCTTTGGTCAGCGTCACGAGCGCCGTCGCGGAACAATACGCTTCCATACATCCTTTGCGACCGCAGGAGCATTGACGGCCGCCCTTCTCAATGACCGTATGGCCGAGTTCGGCACCGCCGAACGCACAGCCGGTCAGAACTTTTCCGTCGAGTACGACACCGCCGCCGACGCCCGTTCCGAGCGTGATCATCACGGCGGAGGCAACGCCTTTTCCGGCTCCGGCGACCGCCTCGCCCATCGCGGCGAGGTTCGCGTCGTTCCCGACGGCGATGAGAGACGCCGGGATCCCGGTCATTTCGGAAAAGATCGCCGCAAGCGGGAAATCGCGGAAACGGATATTGTTGGCGTACTCCACCACGCCGGTGTCACAGTTGACCGTTCCGGGACAGGCGATCCCGACATAAGATATATCGGAAAGAGCGATCCCAAGCCGGGCGGCGAGGTCGGCGCAGAGAGCGGCCATGTCGCGCACGATCTCCTCCACCGGCCGTTTGGCCAGCGTCGGAACGGAGCCTTTTACCAATATTTCATTGTTTTCATTGACAATACCGGCGGCGATATTGGTGCCGCCGAGATCGATTCCCAAGTTAAACATATCTCTTTCCCTCCGGAACGGAATTTTCTGCTTTTATTAAACCACAGGGACGCCGGAAAGTCAAGCGATTTTTTGCGGATAATTGACATTTTTTGTCGGAAACGTCGGGCGGGCGAGACGGTAAAAAAACGGTTTTTTTGCCGGAAATCTCTTTACTTTTATATTTCGCCGTGCTATACTGATACTCAGTAAGATAGGGGAGAATGGCTTTTGCCGATCCCCGGATCAATAGAGGAGGAATTTATTATGAAAGAACTTACACCCATCGAACTCGGCATTGCCGGTAACGGTAAGGTTTTTCGCAACCTCGTACCCGCCAAACTCGTAGAGAAAGCGCTCGCCCGCGGCGAGGGAGTTCTCTCCGACACCGGCGCACTTGTCGTCAAGACCGGTAAATACACCGGCCGTAGCCCCGACGACAAATTCATCGTGGATACCCCTGCCGTACATGATGAAATCGCTTGGGGCAAAATCAACGTTCCGATCTCGGAAGAGAAATTCGACGCGATCCACGCCAAAATGCTCGCCTATCTGCAAAACCGCGAGCTGTTCGTGTTTGACGGTCTGGCCGGTGCCGATCCCAAATACACCCGCCGTTTCCGCATCGTAAACGAACTGGCTTCCCAGAATCTGTTCATCCATCAGCTTCTGATCCGTCCCACCGAAGAGGAACTGGACGGCTACACGCCCGACTTCACCATTCTCGCCGCTCCCGGTTTCAAGTGCATTCCGGAGATTGACGGCGTTCACAGCGAAGCCGCCATCATCATCAACTATGAAAAGCATCTCGTTCTGATCGCCGGTTCCGGCTACGCGGGCGAGATCAAGAAGAGCGTTTTCTCCGTCATGAACTACGTTCTGCCGAAGGCAGGCGTTCTGTCCATGCACTGCTCCGCCAACATCGGCGAGGCCGGCGATTCCGCCGTCTTCTTCGGTCTGTCCGGCACCGGTAAGACCACGCTTTCCGCCGACCCGAACCGCAAGCTGATCGGCGACGATGAGCACGGCTGGTCGGACGACGGTGTGTTCAATATCGAGGGCGGATGCTACGCCAAATGCATCGGCTTAAAAGAAGAAAACGAGCCCGAAATCTATCACGCCATCAAATTCGGCACCCTGCTCGAAAACGTCATCATCGACGACGAGACCAGAGCCCCCGACTATGAAGACGGTTCCCTCACCGAAAACACCCGTGCCGGTTACCCCGTTGAGTATATTCCCAACGCCGCCATCCCCGGCGTCGGCGGTCAGCCCAAGACGGTCATTTTCCTGACGGCGGACGCGTTCGGCGTACTGCCTCCGATCTCCAAACTCGACAACGACGCCGCCATGTATTACTTCGTATCCGGTTATACCAGCAAACTGGCCGGAACCGAGCGCGGCATCACCGAACCGCAGACCACGTTCTCCACGCTGTTCGGCGCTCCGTTCTTCCCGCTGAACCCCTCCGTCTATGCCGAGATGCTGGATGAAAAGGTCAGAAAGACCGGCGCCAGCGTTTACCTCGTCAACACCGGTTGGTGCGGCGGCGCTGCCGGAACCGTTCCGAGAATGAAACTGAAATACACCCGTGCCATGGTCACCGCCGCTCTGTCCGGTGAACTCGCCGACGTGGAATACGAACTCGATCCCATCTTCAACGTCCAGGTTCCGAAGACCTGCCCGAACGTCCCCTCCGAGATGCTGAATCCGAAGAACCTCTGGCAGGATAAGGCGGCTTACGAGGCCAGCGCCAAGTCGCTCGCGAAGAAGTTTGTCGAGAACTTCAAGAAGTACGACAAAATGCCTGAAAATATCATCAAGGCCGGACCGAAAGCCGAATAAATTGTCATCGAAAAGCCACCGATTCGGTGGCTTTTCTCTTTACAAAGAAGAAAAGATATGATAAAATAAGAAAAACAATAATCCCCGCGGAGGCATTATGAAACTTTATAACACTCTCGGCAAGCAGATCGAAGACTTTGTTCCCCGGGACGGGAACAAGGTCAAATTATATACCTGCGGTCCTACGGTCTATCACTTTGCCCACATCGGCAATCTGCGTTCATACCTGATGGAGGACGTGCTGGAAAAATTCTTACGGTATGCCGGTTACGACGTGACCCGCGCCATGAATATCACCGACGTCGGCCATCTGACGAGCGACGGCGACACCGGGGAAGACAAAATGCTCAAAGGCGCCAAGCGCGAGCATAAGACGGTCATGGAGATCGCGCAGTTTTATACCGACGCATTCTTTTCCGACTGCGACAAACTGAATATCAAAAAACCGGAGATCGTCGTGCCCGCCACGAGTTGTATCGACACTTTCATTGAGATGGTGCAGACACTGCTCGACAAGGGGTACGCCTATCTGGCGGACGGTAACGTGTACTTTGACACCTCAAAAGCAAACGACTATTACGCGCTGTCCGGCCATGCCGCAGACGAACTGATGGTCGGTGTGCGCGACGACGTGGAGGAGGACACGAGCAAGAAAAACAAGAGCGACTTCGTTCTGTGGTTCACCAAGTCGAAATTTGAAGATCAGGAACTGAAATGGGATAGCCCGTGGGGCGTCGGATACCCCGGCTGGCACATCGAATGTTCCGGCATTTCCGGCAAATACCTCGGCGAATATCTCGACATCCACTGCGGCGGCGTGGACAACATTTTCCCCCACCACACGAACGAGATCGCACAGAGCGAAGCCTATTTCGGGCACAAATGGTGTAACTACTGGTTCCACGTTCAGCATCTGAACGATGAGACCGGAAAAATGAGCAAATCGAAAGGCGAGTTTTTGACAGTCTCCCTGTTGGAAGAAAAGGGCTATCACCCGCTTGCCTACCGTCTGTTCTGTCTGCAATCCCATTACCGCAAGCCGCTGACGTTCAGTTTTGCCGCGCTCGACGGAGCCGAGGCCGCCTATAACAAATTGAAAAAACGCGCGCTCGCGCTGAAAAATGACGGCGAAGTCGATGAGACGGCGCTGGCGGGTGCGAGAGAAGATTTCATCGAAAAAATGTCGATGGACTTAAACACCGCCTCCGCCCTGACGCTTCTTTTCGACACGTTGAAAATGGACGTAAACGACGCGACCAAACGCGCCATCATCGCCGACTATGACCGCGTCTTCTCTCTCGACCTGCTCAAAGAGGAAGAGAAAAAAGAGGAAACCCTCCCCGACAATCACGACTGGATCATGGGAAAGATCGCCGAACGCGCCGATGCCAAAAAGGCGAAAGACTATGCCCGTGCCGACGCCATCCGTGCCGAACTTGCCGCCATGGGGATCACGCTCGTCGATACCCCGCAGGGCACGACCTATAAATTGGGATAAGGAAAAACTATGAAAGCAAAAGTAACAGAAAAAAAGCCGAAGATCGGATTCGTTTCCCTCGGCTGTTCCAAGAATCTGATCGACACCGAGGTCATGCTGGCGCGGCTTTCCGCCGCCGGCTATGAGATCACCGCCGAGGAAACGGACGCCGACATCATCATCGTCAACACGTGTGCGTTCATCGAGAGCGCGAAGCAGGAATCCATTGACAGCATTCTCGACATCGCGTGGCTGAAAAAGCACCGTCATCTGCGCGGCATCATCGCGACCGGCTGTCTTGCCGAACGCTACCGCGACCAGATTTTCGAGGAATTGCCGGAAGTGGACGCCGTTCTCGGCGTGGGAAGTATAAACGACATCGAAGCGGCGGTCGAAGCGGTCGCCGGCGGTCAGAAATACAGTGCCTACGGTGACAAGGACGTTTCCCCTCTCGGCGGAGACCGCGTTGTTACCACCCCCGACTACACCGCCTATCTGAAAATCGCCGAGGGATGCGATAACCGTTGCACCTATTGTGCCATCCCGCTGATCCGCGGCAAGTTCCGCTCCCGTCCGATGGAGGACGTCGTCGCGGAAGCGAAAGATATGGAAAAACTCGGGGTCAAAGAACTGAATCTGATCGCGCAGGACACCTCCCGCTACGGACTCGACCTGTACGGCGACTACAAGCTGGCGGAACTGGTTCGGAAGATCACCGAGGAGACGAGCATCCCGTGGATCCGTCTGCTCTACTGCTATCCCGACAAGATCACGGACGAACTGATCGCCGAGATTCGGGATAACCCCCGCGTGGTCAAGTATATTGACTTGCCCATCCAGCATATCAGCGACCGGGTGCTCGCCCGCATGAACCGTCACGGAGACGGGCGGATGATCAAGGAGACCGTTTCCCGTCTGCGGAAAGAGATTCCCGACATCTGCATCCGCACCACGGTTCTCGTCGGCTTCCCGGGGGAGACGGAAGAGGACTTTTCCGAACTCTGCGAATACGTCAAAGAAGCGAAATTCGACCGGCTCGGCGCCTTTGCCTACTCCCGCGAGGAGGACACACCGGCGTGCGCCATGCCCGATCAGATCGACGAGCAGGTAAAACAGGATCGGTACGATCTGGTCATGCGCACCCAACTCGCCGTCGTCGAAGAGAAAAACAAGGCCATGATCGGAAAGACCGTGACTGTGCTGTGCGAAGCCTTTGACCCCGTCGCCGAAGTCTACTACGGCAGAGGTGCCGGCGACGCGCCCGACATTGATACGAAAATCTATTTTAAAAACGCGCTCGGCAAAAAACGCATCGCGCCCGGCCAATTCGTTTCCGTCAAGATCGACAGCACCGTGGATTACGACCTCATCGGGACCGCCATCCAATAAAAAGGAGAAAACCATGAATCTACCGAACAAACTCACCCTTGCCCGTGTCATTCTTGCTCCGGCCTTTATGGTCTTTATGGTTCTTGACTTCGGAAGTACATTAAAATGGAATTATCTGATCGCTTTGGTGCTTTTCTGCGCCGCGTCCATCACCGACTTTGCGGATGGCCACATCGCCCGCAAATACAATCTGGTCACCAACTTCGGCAAATTTTTAGATCCCCTCGCGGATAAGTTTTTGGTGATCGGCGCTCTCTGCTGTCTCTGTCTCGTCGAGGACAACAGCCTGTACGGCAAGGTTCTCCTGCTCGCCACCGTCATCGTGGTGCTCCGGGAACTGGCCGTTTCCGGTCTTCGCCTCGTCGTCGCCAAGGAAGGGATCGTCGTTCCCGCCAATGTTTTCGGAAAGATCAAGACCGTTTCGCAGATCGGCTTTATCATCTCCGCTATTTTGGTGCTGATGCTGTCGAACTACAATCTGCCGCCCATTCTGCTCACCGGGCTTTCCGTCATCCGTGCGGCTTTCCTCATCGTGATGACCGTCATGACCGTCGTCTCGGGCATCATCTATCTGAACAGCTACCGGAAATATATTGATCCCTCAAACTGATTGACAAAAGCGGTATTACCGTGTATAATAAAAGAGGAAATACGGCGCGCCCCTCGGCCGTGGCGCTGTCCGACTGACAAGCCGGAAAGGAAAAAACTCATGGCAGACGAACGCAGTGAAAATGAAGCCGAAATCGTCACACTGATTGACGAAACCGGAAAAGAGACCGATTTTGAGATTCTCGGGATCAAGGAGATCGACGGTACGGTTTATTACGCTCTGCTCCCGCTCGAAGACAA
>JAGHUY010000191.1 GCA_018064545.1 Candidatus Apopatosoma intestinale
GAACTGGCTCTTCGCCGCGGTTTTGAGACGCTTTCATGTTATGCTTACGGTCCGGAGGAGAGTTATGTCGACCTACATAATCACTCTCATCTCGGATTCCATACCGATACGGTTTCCGCACAGTACGTTCCGCATATCCATCCGCAGGAATGCGGCAACCATTGCGGTGCCCGGCGGGTCTCTCTGACCGACGGAAAAACGACGCTTTCGGTCTCCGGCCGCTTCGAGTTTTCCGCCCTGCACCATACGATCGAAGATTTGGAAAAGGCCGGTCATCGGCACCTGCTTCCGTCCCGTGCCGAAACATATCTTTTGATCAACTATAAAGTTGACGGGGTTGGCAGTAACAGTTGCGGACAGCATCCGCTGGAACAGTATCGCTTTACGGAAAAGACTTTCCGGTGGCAATTTGAAATAAAGGGATAGGAGAAAGACATGATTCGTTTTGTCAGAAAATATGCCCATCTCGTGGTGTTCTCCGCATTTTTTGCCGTTCAGGCCGTTATCATGCACATGATTCCCGCCTTTGGTGACGACTATTATTACGGAACGTTTTTCTACTGGGGCAAAGATCATTTTATCTCTGAGAATATCAAGCATTATCACGAAACCAACGGCAGGGCTCTTGTCCATCTGCTGGATGAAGGACTGCTCGCCGGTCATCAGATGCTGGCGTTCCAAATTTTCAATACGCTGGTGATCGCCGGGATCGTCTTCCTGCTGGCGCGGATCGGAGCAGATGCATGGAAAAAGGCGGCAAAGAAAGAGAAGACCGGAGATTTTTCCTCCGCACTGATCGTCTCCTGCTTCCTGTTTTCCACCATCTCCCTTGAAATCGCCCGGCAGAGCATCTATTGGGCCACGGGCGCGGTCAATTATCTGTTCCCGATCTTTTTGCTTCTTCTTTGTTTCTATCTCCTGCGGCGCGGAGCGGAAAGACGGTATTCCGCATGGCTTCTGCCGCTTCTGTTCATCAGCGCGTGGACGATCGAGCAGTGCTCGGCCGCGCTGATCGCCGTTGTGATCTATACGATGGTGGATGAGATCAAAAAGAAGAAAAGATGCCCGTTTATCCTCTTTGCCTATCTGTTCGTTACGCTGGCCGGCGCGGCACTTCTGTTCTGCGCTCCCGGCAACGCGGTCAGAGTGACCTATTATCCCGAGTTTTTCGCTAAGCCTTTTTGGGACAGAATCTATGATAATATTCTGCCGGTTGCCAACGGCGTGACGGCTCCGTGGGGCATGGGAACGGCCGCCGTTCTCCTGCTTGCCTGCGACGCGGGTCATGAACTTTGGCGGCTTTCTAAGAAAAAAATATCGGCGGTGCTGTTCATTCTGATAGACGTGGCGGCGATCCTCCCCACGTTGTTCCTTTTGGAAAACGAGACGTACCGGAAAGAACGCGTTCTTTTACTGGTGGCCGGACTGGCTTTCTATACGCTCAGAAAAGGGCTTTGCTATCTGTTCGGAAACGGGGACGGCGACCTCGCCTTTTTCCCGCTGATCGCCGGGATTCTGCAAATCTGTATGCTGGCTTCCCCGGAATACGGCGGACGGATCATTCTGGTCTC